>PMUF01000268.1 GCA_003167015.1 Chitinophagaceae bacterium
AGCAGCAGTCTGCTCCACTACCGGTGAGGAACCTTGCTTTTCCGTTGCAATTTCTACAGAGGATCGAACAGGCCGTATGTTCATAGGACGTTCATCTTCGGGTAATCCCAACGTCATGAGAATTTTTTCTTCCTTTTTAGGGCTGGGAGTGGCTTCAGCAGATTTAACGGTGAAGGGGTCCCGATGTTCGAAGCCGGTGGCGATAAGGGTAATGCCCAAGCTGGCCCCGAGGGTATTATCATAGCCCAGGCCAAGGATCACGTCGGTATGTTCGCCGGCCTGGCTAAGGAGAAAGTTTTGGATAACCTCTACTTCATCCATGGTGAATTCATGTTCGCCTTCGCTGGAGTTGATATTGATCAGGATCCATTTCGCTCCGCGGATATCATTGTCATTGAGCAGGGGCGAATTCAGTGTTTCTTCTATCGCCTTTTGGGCGCGGTTGTCCCCTTTGGCCGTTGCGCTGCCGAGGATAGCTACGCCGCCATTTCGCATGACGGTGCATACGTCGGCAAAGTCGACATTGATCTGGCCGGTGCTGTTGATCACATCGGTGATGCATTTGGCTGCTGTCGCCAGGATGTTGTCGGCTTTGGCGAAGGCCTCTTTCATCTTGAGGTTGCCGAACTGATGCCGCAGCTTGTCATTGCTGATGACCAGGAGGGTATCGACATATTGTTTCATCACACGGATGCCTTCTTCCGCCTGCAGCTGCCGTTTCTTTCCTTCATAGGAGAAGGGAGTCGTAATGATGCCCACGGTAAGGATGCCGAGATCCTTGCAGATCTTGGAGATGATGGGAGCGCCCCCGGTACCGGTACCGCCGCCCATACCGGCCGTGATGAAGGCCATCTTAGTATTGACTTCGAGGATTCCTTTGATCTCCTCCAGACTTTCTTCCGTCGCCTGTCTGCCGATGTCAGGATTGGCGCCGGCCCCCAGCCCTTGCGTCAAATGGGGCCCCAACTGTACCTTGTTGGGAACGCGGCTTTGAGCTATTGCCTGTGCATCGGTATTACAAATGATGAAATTCACCCCTTCTATGTTCTGGCTGAACATATGGTTGACTGCGTTGCTGCCACCACCACCCACACCAATGACTTTGATGATGGATGATTTCTCTTTCGGTAGATCAAAATGAATCATAAACAAAAAATTTAAAAATTAACACACAAGTTCACTTCATTCACGGGGTAGGATTTGTGGAGCCGGGCCGCGGGCACCCGGTTCACTTATTAAAGGGTATGATCCTCTTCTTCTTTGAAAAGATCTATGATGCCGTCTTTGAATTTGCCCCAGAAATCTTTGACGCCTTTCCTGTTGCGCACATTGACCTGCTGTAATTGTTCTTCATCGGCCGCTGTCTGCTCGTACTGCGGTTCTGCCTTTCTCAGGTTGTCCGGCACTTCTACCTTCCGGTAGTCTTTTTCAAATTCCTTTCGGTTGTGTTCATAATCGCTGTATCCTTTCAGGATCAGCCCGATGCAGGTGGAATAGGTCGGTTTAGCCAGCTCTTCGATGTGCCCTGCCGCCAGGTGTTCCGTGGGATAGCCGATGCGGGCATTCAGGCCGGTGATGTATTCGGTCAGCTGGATAAGGTGCCGGAGCTGGGCCCCGCCTCCCGTCATGACGACACCACCGTTCAGCATGCGGTTATCGAGGCCCACCTGTTTAAGATGATAGGTCACGAAATCCATGATCTCGCTCATCCGGGCCTGGATGATACCGGCCAGGTTCTTTACGCTGATCTCCTTGGCAGGCATTCCGCGCAGACCGGGGATGGTGATATAGGCATTGGCTTTGGCTTCATTGGACAGGGCCGATCCGAATTGCACTTTCATCTGTTCGGCCTGGGTCTTTAACACGCCGAGGCCGGTCTTGATATCGTTGGTGATATTCTCTCCACCGAAAGGAATGACAGCCGTGTGTTTGAGGATACCTTCGTAGAATACTGCCAGGTCGGTGGTACCGCCGCCGATGTCNNCCTGCCTCGAGGTCTTCCTGGCCCATTACCGCCGCGGCAGAGGCCAGCGGCTGCAGAACGAGGTCCTTGGTTTGCAGGTTGCTCTTTTCCACAGCCCGGTTGATATTCCGGATAGCATTCTTGTCTCCGGTAATGATATGGAAATTAGCGCCGACCTTCACGCCGCCATAACCGATCGGGTTGGGAATATTCTGAAAATTATCGACGGTAAATTCCTGGGGAATGACATCGATGATCTGGTCGCCGGCGGGGATATAGGTCTTATACTGATCCGCGACAAGCTGATCGATCTCCCGGCGGGTGATCTCCTCTTCCGTATTCTGACGGACGATGTCACCGCGGGTCTGAAGGCTCTTGATATGATGACCTGCGATGCCCACATAGACCTCGGTGATCTCGAGGTTGGGGTTAGAGGCATAGCAGTTATCAAGCGCCATGCGGATGGCCTTGATCGTCTCGTCTATATTGAGCACCTGGCCATGCTTCACTCCGTTGGAGTTGGCGCGGCCGAAGCCTAATATTTCCAACTTGCCGTACTCGTTCTTACGGCCGGCGATGGCAGCAATTTTTGTCGTTCCGATGTCGAGACCGACGATTATGGGTTGTTCGAGATTCATAGCTTAGTTTATTTTATTTTAGTTGTTTTTTTGTTTTTAATGGCGCTGTCTGCGACAGGCAACAGATCATGGTTTTCCAGGTCCTGTTCTGTCATCGTATTACGCTCCAGGGGCCGGACAGCTTGCTGCCGGACCGTTGTCACCNNAGCTTGCTGCCGGACCGTATCTGGCTGCAATTGCTGGGCCGCCCGGATCAGCTGGCGGATATTATTCATCCCCTGCAGGGAATCGTAACGGCTTTGTCCGCTGCCCTTCCTGGTAGCGACGACCTGGCCGGCATAGGAGACATCAATACGCTGGTATTTATCGAATCCTGTCCGGCTGAGCACTTCGCTATAGAAGAGAAAGAGCCGGTGGAATTTTGGGCCGATGTCATTGCCGTCGCCAAAGGTGACGCGATGGTCGCCTATTTCGGGTTCGAGCTCGAAGGTCCTGTCGGGCAGGATGTTGACCTGGGCGATCTGCGCATTCCAGAATGAATCGCTGCGGATGAACCCGCTGAGGCGGAGGATGGTTTCCGTCAGCAGGCTGTCCGGCGCCTGGTGGCTGACTGTCCTCGATGGGTAGCCGGTGAATACCGGCAGCCGGGCGGGCAGTGCGGCGATAACCGGCAATTGTACCCCCAAGCTGTCGAGATAGAAGCTGTTGCCTTCGGTGGTAAAGATCCGGGTGACAGGGGAACGCAGCACCACGTCGACATGCAGGATACCATTATTATCAAAGAACAGCCGTGCCTTCCTGATCCAGATATTTTTTTCCAGGGTGGTTTCCATACGGCGCAGGTCGAAAGACTGGATCGGTCTGTCCTGGATCTTCCCGGCGCCGGCCGGGGCCAGCAGTGATGCGATGTCTTTCTTCCCGATAAAGAAGCCTGTCGCGGGGGCGGAGATACCGATGAGATATCCTTTACAGGTATTGTTGTTCCGGTAACGGATGGCCGCTACCAGCAATACCAGTACACCGGCGCCTGTAAGGCCCCAGGTGATGATGGAGAGGATTCTCCTGATATGTGTTCCAATGCCCATGTCTTCTTTTTTGACCCGCCTGACGACCTATCGTATCGGACCGTCAGACGGGTACAAAGGTGCCCGGGTTAGTAGAGTCCCGTTCACAATATGTTCCTGATCGGCTGAACCAACGTATCGATATCTCCCGCCCCTGCCGTGATCAATAATTTCAAATCGTCTTTCGCCACTTTATCTTTTATGATGGTCAAGATCTCTTGTTTGTCCACTATGATAGCCTTGCCCGGCGTCATCTTCCCTGCGATCAGCCGGCTGGTCACTCCTTCGATGGGCAGTTCCCGGGCCGGATAGATGGGCAGCAGGAATACTTCATCCGCGAGGTCCAGGCTTGCTGCAAATCCGTCCACAAAGTCCCGGGTCCTGCTGAACAGGTGCGGCTGGAAGATGATAGTACATTTCATGCCGCCGAACAGTTCTTTTGCTCCGGTGATCAGCGCCCTCAGTTCTTCCGGGTGGTGAGCGTAATCATCGATAAAGACCCGATTGGGTTTTTTGACGATATACTCGAAACGTCTTTTGACTCCCCGGAAGGCTGCGACAGCGGCTATGATCTTATCACCCGCGATGCCGAGGCGATGTGCTACGGCGATGGCTGCGGTGGCGTTCTCTACATTATGCCGGCCGCCCATGGCGAGGGCGATCCTTTCCAACCACCAGTCACCGGTCTGCACGTTGAACAGGTAGTCGCCCTGGTCGATGGTGATATCCGAGGCGAAAAAGTCAGCGCCACCGTCCAGGCCGTAAGTCCATTGCGGGTCACCCTTCAGGTCCAGCCCTTTTTTGTTCAGCAAAAGGCCACCGGGTTTGAGCCGGCCGGAGAACTGGACAAAAGCCTCATGCACTGCCGAAGCCGTCCCATAGATATCGAGATGATCGGCATCCATAGCCGTAATGACGGCGATGTCGGGACTGAGTTTTAAAAAGCTCCGGTCGTACTCGTCTGCCTCCACCACACATACATTTCGCTGGTCGCTCCAGAAATTGCTGTTATAGTTAACAGAAATGCCACCCAGGAAAGCATTACAGCCATAGCCGGTATGCCGAAGGATGTGGGCGATCATGGTCGATACGGTGGTCTTGCCATGCGTGCCTGCTACACAGATATTAAAAGAGCTACTGGTGATCATGCCCAGGACTTCGCTGCGCTTCAACAGTGGATAGCCGTGTTCTTTATAATACAGCCACTCCCGATGATCTTTTGGCACTGCGGGGGTGTAGACGACAAGGTCTGCATCCTTCGGCGCCGCTGCCGGGTCGTCTTCATAGTGAACGGGTATTCCTTCATCCTCCAACTGCCTGGTGAGAACCGTAGCCGTGCGATCATAGCCACTGACTATCTTACCGTGGAAGTGGAAGTATCTTGCCAATGCGCTCATCCCGATACCGCCGATGCCGATGAAATAGATCCTTTTTATATCTTTTAAATCAACCATTATTTTTCTTTCGAGTCTCCGGGGCGGCGCCGGCTTTTGGGCCGATCACCGACAGGATCTCATTTGCAATCAGGCCGGCTGCATCCCTGACGGCGAGCCTGCCGATATTCTCTTTCAATTGTTGCTGCAGGGCTTTATCCTGTACCAGGCCGATCGTGGTAGAGACAAGGCGGTCCTTTGCCTCACTGTCCCTGACCATCAGGGCTGCTTTCTTATCCACCAGGTGTTGTGCGTTGACCGTCTGATGATCTTCCGCCGCGAAGGGAAAAGGCACGAAGACCACGGGTTTGGCTACTACACATAATTCGGCAATCGACATGGCGCCGGACCTGGATATGACCACATCGGCTGCGGCAAAGGCATATTCCATCTGCGGAATGAAATCATTGGTCCAGATGCCGCCATGGCCGGCAGGTTTTGCGGCGGCCTGTGCAGCAATCAGTGCAGCGGCCTCTGCGGCGAAGGGCTTACCCGTCTGCCAGATCAGCTGGATATCCCGCTGGCCGAATTCGTCGAGGTGAGCGGCAATCGCCTGGTTGATGCCTTTGGCGCCGAGGCTGCCGCCTGTCGACAGGACGACCGGCCCGGATGGGTTGAGTCCGAAATGACGGAGGGCCTCTTCCCGGGATACCTTGCTTTGGACGATCGACTGGCGGACAGGATTGCCGGTAATGACGATGCGGCCGGCGGGGAAGAATTTCTCCATGCCGTCGCTGGCGACGAAGATGCGGGTGGCCTTCTTTCCCAATAAGATATTACTCTTCCCTGCGAAGGAATTGCTCTCATGGATAAAGGTCGGGATACCCCTGGCCTGTGCGGCGCGCAAGACCGGGAAGCTGGAATAACCTCCCACGCCTATTACCGCATCAGGACGGAAGGCGCGCAGGATGCGGCCCACCTGGAAAAAGCTTTTGATCAGCTTAAAGGGCAATCCTGCATTTTTTATCAAAGAGCTTCTGTTGAAGCCTGCGATATCGATACCTTCTATATGGTAGCCGGCCTGAGGGATCTTCTCCATTTCCATTTTACCTTTTGCCCCGACAAACAGCAATTCGATGGAGGGATCGATCTTTTGCAACGCTCCTGCTATGGCAATGGCGGGGAAGATATGCCCGCCGGTGCCGCCCCCTGCTATGATGATACGCCGGCTCATGTCGGTGAGCCCTCCGACTGCTCTACATTACGCGCTACGCTGAGGATGATGCCTATGGCCAGACAGGTGAACAGGAAGGAACTGCCTCCCATGCTGACCAGTGGCAGCGTTACGCCGGTGACGGGAAATAAGTTGACGTTGACCGCCATATTGGCGAGTGCCTGTATCACCAGGGTGAAGCTGAGCCCCAATGCCAGGAACGCGCCGAATGCAAAAGGGCATCGCCGGAAAATGCGGATGCTGCGCAACAGGAATACCAGATAGATGACGACGATAAACAGGCCGCCTATCAGGCCATATTCTTCGATGATGATAGCAAAGATGAAATCGGAATAAGGGTGCGGGAGAAAGTTTCGTTGCTGGCTGTTACCGGGTCCCAGCCCGAAGATACCGCCCTTGGCGATAGCGATCTTGGCCTGGTTCGTCTGGTAGTTATTATCCCCGTTGTCTTCTTTGCCGCCATACATAAAGGTCTCTACCCTGCTGATCCAGGTGTCTACGCGGACGAAGAGCCGGTTCCGGCCTTCCGTCCTGGGTTTTTCCGTCGTTCCGCCGTTTGATTTATGACGGATGGCCGCGGCGCCGATGAGGATCATTACGGGTATGGCGGCGACGAGGATGGTCAGCAGCAAGTGTTTGGCGCTGACCCTGCCGATGAACAGCAGCAGGAGGCTGGTAGCGCCGACGAGCAGGGCGGTGGACAGGTTGGCCGGAGCGATCAGCAGGCAAATGATGGCAACCGGGGTAATGACCGGCAGAAAGCCTGTGCGGAAATCCTTGATCGTATCCTGTTTTTTACTGAGCAGCCTGCTGAGATACATGAACAGCGCCAGTTTGGCAAGGTCCGAGGTCTGGAACGTCATGTTGATGATGGGCAGGCGTATCCAGCGGCTGCCTTCATTGAGCTTGACCCCGAAGAACAGCGTATAGAGCAACAGCGGGATAGATACGAGGAAGATGATCATGGCCACCCGGGAATAGATCGTATAGTTGACCTGGTGGGCGAAATAAATGATCATGACGCCGACCAGGATGAAAGCGAATTGTTTGAACAGGTATATTTCAGTGTTGCCTTTGTACATTTTATAGGCGAGCAGGCCGGTAGAGCTATAGACCACCAACAGCGACACGATGGCCAGCAGAAAGACTGCCGTCCAGATGACCTTGTCGCCTCTTGTACGTGACCGGAGGCTGGCGAAGGGTGTTTTTTCTATCGTTGCGGTGTGGCTCATTTACAGATCTCTTACTGCCTCTTTAAATTGTTTACCTCTGTCCTCGTAATTCTTGAACAGGTCGAAGCTGGCGCAGGCCGGGCTCAGCAATACGGTATCCCCTTTGGTGGCAAAGTGGAAAGCGGCCTTAACGGCTTCTTCCGCGCTTGCGGTATTGACCATGAGAGGCACATCGTTCTGAAAAGCTTCGTGGATCTTCCGGTTGTCCAGTCCCAGGCAGACGATAGCCTTGACCTTTTCCTTTACCAGGTCGCGGATCAGAGAATAATCATTTCCCTTGTCCACCCCACCCAGGATCAGGATAGTAGGATGTTCCATGCTTTCCAGCGCATACCAGGTGCTATTGACATTGGTAGCTTTCGAATCGTTGATGAATTCGACGCCGCGGACCGTGCTGACGTATTCCATCCGATGCTCCAGGGCTTCGAAGCTGCGGATAGCCTCCCTGATCTTTTCCTTACGGATGCCAACGGTGGCGGATGCGATACCTGCTGCCATAGTGTTATATTGATTGTGAATGCCTTTGAGGGCAAAATCATAGATGCTCATCTGCAATTTCTCACTGCCGGTATTGATAGTCATCTGTCCGTTCCTGATCGATCCTCCTTTGTTGGTTTCCTGTTGCATAGTAAATGGTAATGGGTTAGAATGAAAGGGAAATTGGTCTATATATTTTTTTATCACGGGGTCGTCCTGGCAATAAATAAAATAGTCTTCTTTGGTCTGGTTCATTACGATCCGGAATTTGCTGCGGATGTAATTTTCAAATTTGTACTCATAGCGGTCCAGGTGGTCTTCGGTGATATTGGTAAGGATCGCCACATCGGGCCGGAAGGTGACGATGTCATCCAGCTGGAAGCTGCTGATCTCAGCCACGTACCATTTCTTCGGATCTTCTGCGACCTGCCGGGCGAAGGAATAGCCGATATTCCCGACGAGGGCACAGTCCAGGCCGCCATGGCGACAGATATGATATGTCATGGCGGTAGTCGTGGTCTTACCGTTGCTGCCGGTGATGCCGATGATTCTGCTGTCGCCTTTATAGCGATAAGCGAGTTCGATCTCACTGATGACGGGTATGCCTTTCTTCCTTATTTCCTTTACCAGCTCGTTCTTTTCGGGGATGCCGGGGCTTTTCATGATTTCGTCGGCAGCCAGGATGCGTGAGGCAGTGTGTCTGCCTTCTTCGAATTCGATACCGTGGGTACTCAGCGTATGGCGGTACTCTTCTTTCAGCGGGGCGCCATCGGACACGAAGACGTCATAGCCGCGTTCTGCCGCCAATATGGCTGCGCCTACGCCGCTCTCACCACCACCGAGTATGACCATTCGCTGTTTCATGTCATCCTTTGATTTCCTTTTCACTTAGTTCACAGGGTCGCGATCGTACATCCGATCCAGCGGATTATGGGGGTTCTTCAGAAGTATGGATTTACTGCACCACAATTCGTTTTCGTCAAGGCAAGGCTGTTGTCAGCCGATTTGGTTTTTCATATACCTATTTACCTGATCTTTAATGTAGCGATTGCGAACGCCACACAAAGAATCGTAATAATCCAGAACCTGGTAACGATCTTACTCTCATGATAGCCCAGCTTCTGATAATGATGATGGAGCGGGCTCATGAGAAAAACCCTTCGACCTTCGCCTTTTTTCTTCTTTGTATATTTGAAATAGGATACTTGTATGACTACGCTCAGGCTTTCTACCAGGAAGACGCTACAGAAGATGGGTATCAGCCATTCTTTCCGGACGATGATCGCCAGGGCGGCGATGATACCGCCGAGGGTAAGGCTGCCTGTATCTCCCATGAATACCTGTGCAGGATAAGCATTATACCATAGGAATCCCACGCAGGCGCCGATAAGCGCGCCGATGAAGATGGACAATTCGCCCAGGTTAGGGATATACATGATATTCAGGTATTCGGCGAAACGGATGTTACCGCTGGCATAGGCGAATATGCCCAGGCAGGCGCCGATGAGGGCGCTGGTACCTGTGGCGAGGCCGTCCAGTCCATCGGTGAGGTTGGCCCCGTTGGATACTGCCGTGACGATAAAGATCACGATGATGATATACAATATCCAGGTCAATCCTCTAAGGGCCGTCGGCAGCAGCTTGGAGTAGTTGAATTCATGGTTTTTGACGAAGGGAATAGTGGTGATAGGTTCTCTTGCCTCCACAAAAACCTTTTTGTCCTTCCCGAGGGTCACGACCTTGACACCAGTAGTATCGGCGGGCAGGCCCACGCCTACGTATTCACGCCATACCCGGGTATTGGTGTTGAAATACAGCGTATATCCGACCACGAGGCCCAGCACTACCTGGCCGAGGACCTTAAACCAGCCGGCGAGGCCGTCCTTATCGCCTTTTTTATAGGCGACTCCCTGTTGTTTGGCGATGCGTTTGGCCCTGAGCTTCAGGTAATCGTCGATGAACCCGATGATACCCAGCCAGATCGTGCTGAAGAGCATGAGCCGGATATAGGCTTTATGGAGATCGGCCAGGAGCAGGGTCGGAATGAGTATAGCGAGGATGATGATAAAGCCGCCCATGGTAGGGGTACCTTTCTTCTGCTGTTCGCCTGCCAGTCCCAGGTCCCTGACCGTCTCGCCGATCTGCTTTTGGAGGAGATATTGGATCAGTCTTTTCCCGAAGACCATGCTGATGACGAGAGAGAAAAGCACGGCCAGCAGCACCCGGAAGGTGATGAACTGAAACAGTGCGCTGCCCGGCACTTTAATGCTATTCTGTCTGAACCATTCAAATAAGTAATACAGCATGCGGTCAATTTGTACGGACCCGTAGTCCGCTATTTATCAAGCAAGTCAAATAACCCCGTCAAAATTTGTTTGTCGTCAAATGGATATTTTACTCCTTTTATCTCCTGGTATTTTTCATGTCCTTTTCCTGCGATGAGCAGGATGTCTTCGGTCGCGGCGAGGTTAACGGCGGTGCGAATGGCCTCTTTGCGGTCGGTGATCGAGATATATTTTCTTTTTGCCGCCGTGTTGAGCCCTGCTTCAATATCGCGAATGATCTGTTCGGGGTCTTCGCTGCGGGGATTATCCGATGTGATGATCACTTTATCGCTGTACTCGCAGGCGGCGGCGCCCATGAGCGGTCTTTTCGTTTTATCGCGGTCCCCGCCACAGCCCATGACGGTGATGATCCGTTCGTGACCCTTGCGCAGTTTCTGGATGGTGACCAGTACATTGATCAGGGCATCGGGTGTATGGGCATAGTCTACGATGCCGATGATCTTTTCTTTCGGCGATACGATATAGTCGAACCGGCCTTCGGCCCCCGTCAGCGTACTGAGACAGCGCAGCACCTCACCCCTTTCTTCGCCCAGGCAGATGGCGGCGCCATAGACGGCCAGCAGGTTATAGGCATTGAACTCCCCGATCAGGCGGAAATGGACTTCCTGGTCATTGATGGTCATCACCAGCCCGGTAAGGTTGTTTTCCAGGATCTTTCCTTTGAATTCCGCCAGGGTCTTCAGGCTATAGAAATATTTCTTCGCATGGGTGTTCTGTAGCATCACGGCCCCGCGTTTGTCGTCTGCGTTAGAGATGGCGAACGCTTCCGAGGGAAGGGAATCGAAGAAAGCCTTCTTGACCCGGATATATTCTTCGAAGGTCTTGTGATAGTCCAGGTGGTCCTGTGTGATGTTGCTGAACAGGCCACCGGCGTATTTGAGGCCTGCGATCCGTTGCTGATGGATGGCGTGCGAGCTGGTCTCCATGAAAACATGGGTACAGCCGTTATCTACCATTTCTTTCAGCAGGGCGTTCAGGTGTAAGGGGTCAGGAGTCGTATGTGTGGCCGGTACGATGCGGTCGCCGATATGATTTTCTACGGTGCTGAGCAGGCCGCAGGTATACCCCAGCGCGGAGAAGAGTTTGTACAGCAGGGTGGCGATCGTCGTCTTGCCGTTGGTGCCCGTCACGCCGACCAGTTTGAGCCTTTCGGTAGGCTGACCGTAGAAATTATGGGCGATGATGCCTGAGGCGGCGGCCGAGCTCTCTACTTGTACGTAGGTCACTCCTGGTGCAAATGAGGAGGGCAGGTCTTCACAAACGATCAGGGTGGCGCCTGCCGCGATCACCTGCGGGATGAATTGGTGGCCGTCGGCATGAGTGCCTTTGACGGCAATGAACAGGGTACCGGGCCCGGCGAGGCGGGAATCCGTCTGAAGGTTATCTACCTGCCTGTCCAGTTCGCCCTGAATGGACCTGATGCTGACCTTATATAATATGTCCTGCAGATGTGCCATAGCCCTTTCGGGTTTCGTTTCGTTAATCCAGTTGAATCAATATTGTTTCGTTCTTTTTGTATGCCGAGCCTGGCAGGAGGCTTTGCGCCTTCACTCTTCCACTGCCCCGTACTGCGACTTTCATGTCCATGCCTTCCAGCAGGTAGAGCGCATCCTTCAAACCCATTCCTTTTACGTCGGGTACTGCCTGCCGGGAGACCAGTTCTCTGTTGAGGACGGCGCCTTCACCGGAGGCATAGAGCCGGCTCCATTCGTTCTTTGCCGCCGAATCGGTGTAGGCGAGATCGAAGGTCTGCTGTACCTGCCGGATGTCGCGGGTGTAGCCGGCGTAGTAGTACCGGGAGCTGTCCTTGTTGAGGCCGGGGGGCTGAGAGAGGTCGGGATCGACGCTCATCAGTTTATCGGCCAGTTCTTTGAATACCGGTCCGGCGACTTTGGCGCCGAGGTACACCTTGGCAAAGGGGTGATTTTTGATCACTACGATGCAGGTATATTTCGGATGCTTAGCCGGGAAATAGCCTACAAAGGATGACTGATAAATATGGTCAGCATAGCCGCGGGTGCCGTTAGCGACGAGGGCGGTGCCTGTCTTTCCTGCCACCTGATAAAAGCTATTCTGGAAAAGCGTATGGGCGGTACCTTCCGGGTCTTTGCAGACACCTTCCAGACATTCTTTCAGTTGCCGAAGCGTTGTTTCGCTGCAGATATTATCGATCAATGTGACGGGTTCCGTCTCTTTGGCCGTGAGGCCAGATTCCTGGACAGCGCTGACCAGGTAGGGCTTCATCATTCTGCCGTTGTTGGCCACGGCGTTGTACAGCGTGAGGGTTTGCAGCGGGGAGATCAGGATCGAATAGCCGAAGGCCATCCAGGGAATGGCTGTGGCGCTCCAGTTGCGTGATCCGGGATGCAGAACGACAGGGGTAGCCTCGCCGACGAGATCGATGCCGGTAGGCTGGTCGAGCCGTAATTTTTTCAGGTGCGAGATGAATTCATTGGGATGGCCTTCATAGTGGCTATAGGCCAGTTTGGCCATTCCGACGTTGGAGCTGAGTTCGAAAGCCTCTTTGACCGTAAATTCCTTGTTGTCGTGAGGCTCCGAGTCAAAGACCGTGCGGCCCGCTACTTTCCAGGTACCGCCTTCGAGATTGATCCTGTCGGTCAACGCTATCTTTTTATCTTCCAGCAAGGACAGCATGGTAGCCAGCTTGAAAGTCGAACCGGGCTCGGTGGCACGGATGGAATAGTTGAGATCCTCCCAATAGGAACTATCAGGCTGGAGGCCCAGATTGGCGATGGCTTTGATCTTACCTGTAGCCACTTCCATGACGATACAGGTGCCATGTTCTGCTTTGTTGGCGATCATTTCCTTGAGCAGGGCATTCTCGGCGATGTCCTGGATATTGACATCGAGGGTAGTAATGATATCCTTGCCGTTCTGCGATTCTATCTCATATCCTTCGACGGGCACATAGGTGCCGCCGGCTATGTATCGAACGAGCCGGCGGCCGGATTCACCTTTCAAGAGGGTATCGTAGGTACGTTCTAACCCGACATTTTGCGCATTCGCTCTTGCAAGGCCAATGGTACGATTGGCCAGCAAGCCGAAGGGGTTCAATCTTTTATTGTTGACTTCCGCGATGAAGCCGCTTTTGTTACGGCCTTCGCGGACGAGCGGGAAGTTGCGGAGCTGCTGATATTTTTCGAAGGAAACGTTCGACTGCAGTTCGTAGTAGCGGTCGACGCGGCGGTAGCCCTGCAGCAGTACCTTTTTGTAGGCCGCGGCAGACTGGTCGCCGAAGAGGTGACCCAGGCAAAGGGAAAGAGAGTCGAGGTTATCGGTAAACCGGCGGCCGTTCTTTTCCCGGAGGCCATCGGCGCCGAAGTCGACATAGATATTGAAATAGGGGATGGAAGTGCTGAGCATGCTGCTGTCTTCGCTGTAGATGGTGCCCCTTTCCGCATCGAGCTCGATAAACTTCTGGTGGAGGCTATCGCTGAGGCTTTTCCAGTAGGCGCCCTGTACGCGTTGGATATAGAACACCTTCCCCAACACGATGCCACTCAGCACTGCGATGCCGATAAAGCTAACGTAGACTCTCCATAATATGTCGCGTTTGACTTCCATTTCTATTTTTGAACGCTGTCGATCAGAACGAAGGGTGGTTGTGTCAGTTCCTTCAGTCCGAAGGGTTCGACGGCCTTTGCCAGTTCGCTCTCTTTACTGCGGAACATCACTTCACTCTTCAGCGTCTTGTATTCGTATTGCAATTCTTTCAGTTCTTTATTGGTCCGGTTGAGGTCCCGGGAGATCTTATCGGCATAATGGCCGTTGTAGATGTATATCACGGCGAGGGATGCGAGGAACAGCAGGAAGCTGACATTCCGGACGACCCAGCGATAACCCATTTGAGAGGGTTGCCAGCGGGAGCGACCTTTTCCGGAGGTCTTGCCGGCAGGGGCTTCCGGGCCTTTGCCTGTGACCGGCGCCGTATTGGCCGAGGGCCTTTCGCGGTTGGCGCTGCCGGGGATCGGGCCTTTGCCGGGGATGACCGCGGCGGCAGCCGAAGCTTCAGCAGCAGAGATCTTTTGCGGCTCTTCCGGAGCTTCCTCCCATGGAGGCATCGATTCGTTATCGTTCTTCGTTCTCTTCATGCTGGCTGATCAGGCGATGACCATTGGTTATATGCGTTCGGCGACCCGGAGTTTGGCACTACGGGATCGCGGGTTTTCTTTCAATTCTTTTTCGCCGGGCGTTACCGGTCGTTTGGTTATGACTTTTAACAGGGATGTCGCCTTAGGTTGCCCGAATGGGTCTGGCGGATCTTCTTCGTCCAGGAATGAACCTTTTTTAAAGAAATTCTTCACGAGCCTGTCTTCCAGGGAATGAAAGGTGATGATGGCCGCACGGCCGCCGGGCAAGAGGAGCCCGGGGATTTGCTGCAGCATTTCTTTCAATGCGCCCAGCTCATCATTGACTTCAATCCGTAAGGCCTGGAAGACCTGGGCAAAGTACTTGTTAGGATTTCCTTTCACCACGCTGCCCAGCGCCGATTTGAAATTCGGGATGGTCTTCAGCGAAACCGAGCGGCGCACCTGGACGATCGTACGGGCCAGCGTTTTGGCGTTCGTCACCTCGCCGTATTGCTCGAACAGTTTGTGCAGCTGCTGTTCGGGCCAGGTATTGACCACTTCGTAGGCGGTGAGCGTCTGCCGTCTGTCCATGCGCATATCCATCTCGCCTTCGAAGCGGAAGGAAAAGCCCCTGCCGGCTTCGTCGAACTGGTGGCTGCTGACGCCGAGATCAGCGAGGATGCCATCGACGGCGGTGGCGTCATGAAGACGCAGGAAGCGGGCCAGGTGACGGAAATTATGAGGCAGGAAGGTGATGCGATCATCAGGTGGCAGGTTACCGCGGGCGTCGCTGTCCTGGTCGAAGGCATAGAGCCGGCCTTTGGGGCCGAGTCTTTGGAGGATTCCCCTGGAATGCCCCCCGCCGCCGAAGGTACAGTCGACGTAACGGCCTTCGGGGCGAATATTCAGTCCGTCAAGCACTTCCTCCAGCAGGACAGGCAGGTGATAGGCGTCCTGGCTGCCGTCAAGAGGCTGGATCATGACTGAGGCCCTCCGGGGTTCATCACCTGCCTTGCCAGGCTGCTGAATGTTTCCGGTGAAAAAGATTCAAAGAACTGTTGGTACTTAGTTTTATCCCAGATCTCGATTTTGTCTACGGCCGCTACCAGCACGATGTCTTTTTCGAGGCCGGCATGTTCTTTCAGGTTTTGAGGGATGAGGAGCCGGCCTGCCGAGTCCAATTCCGCCATTGTCGCCCCATTGAGGAAATATCTCCTGAATTGTCGAACTTCGGGGTCAAAATCATTCAGTTGGCTGATTTTGGCGAAAATCGGTTCCCAGCTTTTCATCGGGTAGAGGCTCAGACATTTTTCAAATCCTCTGTTGATGACAAACTGGGCAGTTCCTTCCTCCGGCAGCTGTTTTTTGAAGCCGACCGGGAGCAAGAAGCGACTTTTCGAGTCGAGAGTAGCTTCGTATTCGCCCAGAAAACCAACCATTTATGAGGAGTTGAATCAATTAATAGTTAAACTAACACAAAATAACACTTTTTCCCACTATACCTGTGGAAATTGAAAAATTTAATTTTTCCACAACAGTGTATTACGCCAGGGCCACTCAGGAGCGGGTGTAAAGGAGATTCCGACCTCGATTTTGGTCGGATTCGACCGTGAATAGACTGTGGATTACGGTGGATAAGGTGGGGATAAGCCTACAACGGCGTGAAGGGCTTGCATAAAGGAAAACTGTATTTATGGCTACCGCAGGATATTCGGGAACGCCTTTGCTGAAGAAGCTGGGATTGAAGGAGGGGCAGCGGGTAAGGCTGCTGCATCCCCCGGACGACTATTTCGCCTGGCTGGCAGTGGATATTTCCGGTCAGCTGTGTACCGGAGGAGAATGCCCGGACTGGGTGCATCTGTTTGCTGCTTCGCGGGCCGTTTTCGAGCAAGGGATGCGGTCGCTGAAGGCTTCGATCCGGAAGAACCCGCAGATCGTGATCTGGGTGTCCTGGTATAAGAAGAGCTCCGGTGTGGCGACCGATCTAACGGAGGACATGGTACGTGGATATGCTTTGGACAATGGGCTGGTAGACATCAAAGTGTGTGCCGTCAGCGAATTATGGAGCGGGCTGAAGTTGGTGGTACCGGTGAAGAACAGGTAGCAGCTCAGTCAGGCATAATTTCATAGACCCGCGCTTCGTAAGGCCGTAACGTGTCTGATGACGGCGCGTCGGGATAATTATTCAGCTGTAAACTTGCATGGGAGAGATCGACATCGGGCCCGACCGTCGCGGGGTGGGCTCTGAAGTTTAGCAGAATAAGCATGGTCTTCCCATAGCCTTCCCGGGTATAGGCGTATACGTCGGGGTTGTCTTTATCCAGCAGGGTATACTGACCATAGACGAGTACCAGGTTGTCTTTGCGCAGCTGCACGGCGTGTCTGAAATAATTGAGGATGGATTGGGGATCGTTTTCCTGGGCGGATGCGTTGACGGACGTGTAATCCGGATTGACTTCGATCCAGGGCGTACCGGTGGTAAAACCTGCGTTGGTGGTACTATCCCATTGAAAAGGGGTACGGCTGTTGTCGCGGGATGTCTGTTGCTGTTCCTGCAGGAAGGCTTTCAGGTCACCGCCCTTGTGCTGCACCTCCTTATATTTATTGATCGTAGCGATGTCGCGGTAGTCCTCTATCTTATCGAACCGGATATTTCGCATCCCGATCTCATCGCCGTTATAGTAATAAGGCGTGCCCCGCATGGTCATGATGAAAGTGGTCAGCATTTTGGAAGAAACGGCCCTGAATGCCGGGCTATCGTTGCCCCAGTGGCTGACCATGCGAGGTTGGTCGTGGTTGGCCAGGAAAATAGAGAGCCATCCTTTTTCAGCGAATGCACTGTCCCATTTGCTGTAGACTTTTTTAAAATCCAGCAGGCTATAATCGGGGCTGCCGTGGCCGAGATTAATGCCTTCAAAAGAGTAAGCCATGCTAAGCTCGTGGCGGTCGGGGTCTACCAGTGCGTGGGCATCTTCGAGGGTGCTACCCGCGCCTTCCGCCACGGTCATGATGTCGTATTTGGAAATCACTTCCCGGTTCATTTCCTGCAAGTAATCGTGCAGATGCGGGCCCATGCCATAATAGCGGTTAATATCTTTTTCATAGCCCGGTGGAAAGACCGGCCAGGTGGTATCCTTGGCCACGAACTGGAAGGCGTCCATGCGGAAGCCGTCGATGCCTTTGTCGAGCCAGAATTTCATGATATCGTCTACTTCCCGGCGGACCGTCGGGTTTTCCCAGTTGAGATCAGGCTGCTTGCGGGAGAAATAATGCAGGTAATACGCCTTTGTCAGGGAATCGTATTTCCAGGCGTCGCTGTTGACATCGAAAAAACTCCACCGGGGGGTAGGTTTTCCTCTTTCGGCATTCCACCAATGATAGTAATTGCGATAGGGGTTGGTGCGCGAGCTGCGAGATTGTTGGAACCAGGGATGTTCATCGCTGGTATGATTGACGACGAGGTCCATGACCAGCCTGATGTTACGCCGGTGCATTTCGCTCAGCAGGGTATCGAAATCCGCCATGGTCCCGAAGTCCTTCATGATATTGCGGTAATCGCTGATGTCATAGCCATTGTCATCATTCGGGGAAGAATAGATAGGATTCAACCAGACCACGTTGACGCCGAGGCTTTTGATATAATCCAATTTGGAGATGATGCCTTTGAGATCGCCGATGCCGTCGCCATTGTCGTCTTTGAAACTGCGGGGATAGATCTGGTAGACGACCGCCTCCTTCCACCATTTACGTCCTGCGCCACTGGTATCCGCCGCGGATGCTGCCACCGGGTGGTTATTGCTACAAGAAATCAGCATAGATAATATCGGCAATAAAGTGATGAATCTTTTCATAATGGCCTCCTAAAAGTAGACTTTTTGGCTAATATTGCGGTTGCATGCACCCTAAAGATATTTCCATAGCCGACTATACTTATGAACTGCCTGCTGAGGCCATTGCCAACTATCCTTTGACCGAGCGGGA
Organism: Chitinophagaceae bacterium; assembly: GCA_003167015.1. Taxonomy (GTDB): domain Bacteria; phylum Bacteroidota; class Bacteroidia; order Chitinophagales; family Chitinophagaceae; genus Puia. Next base: position 18,339 of record PMUF01000268.1, read on the forward strand.
TGCGAGCAGGTTGCTGGTCTATCGGGGCGGGGTTATCGGAGAAACGGTATACAGGGACATCGCCGGTCAGTTGCCCGAGGGAGCGCTACTAGTGTTCAACAATACGCGGGTCGTGGAGGCGCGGATCCTTTTTCAAAAGGCGACGGGTGCGTCGATCGAAATTTTTTGCCTGGAGCCGCCGGTCGAATATAGAGGGATGGCAGCGGCCATGGCGCAGACCGGCAGGGTGCGGTGGAAATGCCTGATCGGCGGGGCATCGAAGTGGAAGCCGGGGCAGGTGTTGACGAAGGCGATGGAAGGGATTGACCTGGAGGCGCGATATATCGAAAAGCTGACGGATTCTTTCCTGGTGGAGTTATCCTGGCATCCTGCGGAGCTGTCGTTTGCGGAGTTGTTGCACCGGGCGGGGCTGATCCCTCTCCCACCCTATATCCACAGAGCCCCCGATGCTGCGGATAGTGAAAGATACCAGACTGTGTATGCACGGCATGACGGGTCGGTAGCGGCGCCGACGGCGGGCTTGCATTTTACCGAAGCGATCTTCGAATCATTGGAGGCCCGGCATATCGGGCGGGCTTTCGTGACCCTGCATGTGGGAGCCGGTACATTTTTACCGGTGAAAGCGTCTACTATGGAGCAGCATATGATGCATACGGAATTCATTGCTGTGACACGGGAGACCATCCATGAAGTGCTGGAAGTGCTGACGGGGGGTCATCCAGTCATCCCGGTCGGGACAACGTCGGCGAGGACGATTGAAAGCCTATATTGGCTGGGTGTAAAAGCGACCCGGGACCCAGGCATCGACCCAGCGGAACTGGTGGTAAGGCAATGGGATGCTTATGAAGACTGGGCGAACGGCGTGGAGACGGAGGTGGCGCTGAATGCTTTGCTGGGTTGGATGGACAGGCAGGGATTGGAGCAGTTGATCACCACAACGCAATTACTGATCACACCAGGATACCGCTGGAAGATAGCAAAGGCGCTGATCACGAATTTTCATCAGCCGGAGAGTACACTATTGTTGCTGGTGGCATCGCTGATCGGGGAGGATTGGAAAAAAGTATACGACTATGCTTTGGAACATGGGTTCCGGTTTCTCAGTTATGGGGACGGGTGTCTGTTATTTGGGGCGGATGCTAGCTTTTGAGCGGGAATTCGAGCGTGAAGGTCGTTCCTTTTCCGATCGTGCTATCCACTTTGATCTTTCCCCGTTGCGCTTCGACGATGGTCTTGACATAACTGAGGCCGAGGCCGAAACCTTTTACGTTGTGGAGGTTGCCGGTATGAGCGCGATAGAACTTTTCGAAGATGCGGCGCTGGGTCTCTTTGCTCATGCCTATTCCATTGTCTTCGATCCGGATGACGAGGCTTTTGGCGGTGCTGTAGGTCGTGATTTTGATCAGCAGATTATCTTTCGAATATTTGACGGCGTTGTCGATGAGATTGGTGATGAGGTTCATAAAGTGTACTTCATCCGCCTCGATCAGATCGCTCTTTGCATTGAGCTGTAATTCCGCACTGCCCCCCTTGCCTTCGAGCTGCAGCTGGAAATTTTCCATCGCTTCCTGGATGATCTGGTGGACATGCAGGGAGCGAAGATTGAGCTGCTGGTCTTGCCGGTCCAGCAGGGAAGCCTGAAGGATAGTCTCTACCTGTTTGTTCATCCGCCGGTTCTCTTCCTTGATAATACCGGTGAAATAGCCCGATTTCTCACGGTCCTGGATCACTTTTTCATTCCGCAGGGCATCCACGGCCAGAGAGATGGTAGCCAGGGGCGTCTTGAATTCGTGGGTCATGTTATTGATAAAATCGTTCTTTATCTCGGAGAGCTTTTTTTGACGAAGCAGGGCGATGAGCGTAACGGAAAAAGCCGCGACGATCACGAGGGTGAAGAAAATAGCGCTGATGATCATGAAGCGCGTTTGGCCCTGGACCAATCCATTGAAATCGTGGATGACGACCCACAAGCCTTCATCCGCCAGGATACTATTGGCTTCAGTATTTTCCGGGGCCTGCAAGGGGTAAAAGAATTGCCAGTTACGATTGCTATCGTTATACTCCCGAATGAAATCCGGAGATTGCAGTTCATCCTGTGAATGGAAATTTTGGTCGGAGGAAGCTGAATTTGAAATAAGGGAGAAATCGAAAGCCACATTTTTCAGTCCGGTCTTATCAAAGTCTTTGCGGAGGCGGTCGGCAACTTCCTCGACGGAGTAGCTCTGAGTAATGGGAGGCACCCGCTGCAGTTCAGTAGTAAGGGGATCGGGCCGCCAGATGGGTCCCGGCTTTAATCGTAATATCCGCGAACCTGCCATGCTGTTCCTCCCATCGGCCAGGCCCTGGGCCACTTTAGCCACCTCAACCAATATATGCTGATGCAACTCTTCCTTCTTATTCTCGATCATTGTCAATATCCAGTTGATCTGAATGTAGATGATTCCGATCAGGGAGAGCGTGATCAATACAACAATGAGAGGGAAAATTTTTTTCAAACCCATACTTCTTTGTCCAACTGTAAAATTATCAATAAGGATGAAAGGTACCCTAATATACCTTGATTCAGCAAGGGGATTTAACGTAGGTTTCACAAAGAAAGGGGATTTCAGGGTAAAAAACACTATATTTTGTTATCTCACAAGATTCCTTAATTTCGATATAATGGATAGTCCTGCACCAGGTATATTGTTAATTGCGGATCCTTTTCTGAAAGATCCGAATTTCATGCGTACCGTAGTGTTCCTCTGCGAACACCAGGATGAAGGCAGTTTTGGGTTTGTACTGAACAAGAACTACGACTACACCCTGGATGAACTAGTCAGCGGGCTGGATGATCTGACAAAGATCCCCGTCTATCTGGGGGGACCTGTGCAGATGGACACGATCCATTTTCTGCATCAGTATCCGGACAAGATCACCGGCGGCTATGAGATCATAGATGGGGTTTTCTGGGGCGGCAATTTCGAGACGGCTATTGAGTTGATCCGGTCGGGGGAGATCGATATGGGGAAGATCAGATTCTATATTGGCTATTCCGGCTGGGGCAGCGGGCAGTTAGCGGGTGAATTAAAAGAGAAATCCTGGTTGACGGTTCCGGCGAGCCGCAGATTGGTCTTTCATAAAAAGCCTTCAGAGATCTGGAAGGATGCACTGCGCGATCTTGGCGGTGAATATGAGATGATGGTGAATTTTCCTATCGATCCGCAATTGAACTAAGGCGTCACCCGGGGGCTGGGGCGCCAAACAAAAGCCCCGGCAAAAGCCGGGGCCTGGGACTAACATTCTTCCGTGGGGTGGGGACCGCAAGAGGATTTCAATAACTTAACTCACTATTTTACTTCAGCGGGTACTGCACCTTCGACCAATACGGTAACTTTATTGTTCAGCAC
>PMUF01000425.1 GCA_003167015.1 Chitinophagaceae bacterium
GAATGGGGGAGCTGCGGGGAATGGGGGAGCTGCGGGGAATGGAGGAGCTTCGGGGCATGGGAAAAGCGCTGAGAACGGAAATAAGGAAACTACGGGGCATGGGAGGGAGGAAAGTGCGGGGCATGGGAACGGGGAATCCGCCGGGCCTAAGCGTGTCGACCGGGCTATGTTGAGAAAGGAATTGGAATTGTTACGGGGATTGGTGCAAAGAAAATTGACGGCTTCCATCCCGGTGCTATGTGTGTCGGAACAAGTCAACGTCCCCGTTACTTTGGACACTCCTTTTTTGAACAGCTATTATTTGAATGACCTCAATACCCTGATCTCTTCTTCCACTGAGCCAGGCCGGCCGTTGGAAATATTGCTGAGCCCGGAAGCGGATGCCGGCGCAAGAATGAATCTATTGCAGCATCGACCGCTGCTGGAAAGCCTGCATCCCCGACACCTGGCCGCCGGCCGGTGGCCCTCCCATCCTGCCCATGGACTGTATAGCGCTCAGCAGGCAGCCCTGAACATTACCCTGGCCGATCTACGGCCGTCGACAGGATTGTTGGGTATCAACGGGCCGCCGGGTACAGGCAAGACAACGCTGTTGCGGGAGGTTATAGCCGATGTGATCACTAACAGGGCCGAAAGGTTATTGAAAGTGGATGTAGAACGACTGTTTGCCACCAACCGGCATCCCATCATCGACGCATTAGGATATTATCCCATCCATCGGACGGTTGCCGCCAACGACGGTATCGTCGTATCCAGCAATAACAACACTGCCATCGAAAATATTTCCAGGGAATTGCCGGTATTAAAGAGCATTCATCGTGAAACGTTTCCCGAAGCGGACTATTTTTCCGCCCAGGCGACCGGCCTGTATGGCGAGCCATGCTGGGGCATGCTGAGCGCGACGCTGGGAAAGGCGGAGAACCGGAGCGCATTCGTGTCGGCGTTGTGGTATGCACCTAATAGCTTTCGAAGCTTTCTGCGGGAACAACATGATGACCCGGTGGAGCGAGCCCGTAACAAAGAGAATTATTCCTCGACGGCCCGGGAACTGACGGCGCTGCTGAAAGAGTATGAGGAATTCCGGGCCATCGCTGTGGCTTATCATGATGCGTTGCTGCGGGAGATGGATCACGCGGAAGGAGAGGGCGGCGCAGGGGCGGATCGGGAAGGGGATGATCAGATGGATGGATGGGGCGGTGATCAAGCGGGGGGAGGGTCCCCGCTGGGGGCGCTGGGGTCGAGGCTGGTGAACGATTGGGGTATTCTGCCGGCCAACCTGCCGGACAGGCATTTCATGGATCTTTCTGCTACGGCGATCCAACGACTGATGCCCTACTCTTCCGAAAGGGTCAACACCCTTCGAAGCGAGATCTTTTTGCGCAGTCTTGAGCTGCACGAATGGGCGATCAGGATGAATGCCCGGAAAATGAGCGTCAATCTGAATGCGTTCATCAATATGATATCCCATAAGCAACCGGCAGCATTCAAAGAAGAGATCACTGCTGAATTATGGAATATGCTGTTCTTCTTTATCCCGGTAGTGGCCGTAACGCTGGCCTCTTTCCCGCAACAGTTCGCGAAAATGGGTCAGGGCTCTATCGGGTGGCTGTTGCTGGACGAAGCGGGGCAAGCGACACCTGCTGCTGCCTGTGGCGCGATCTGGCGGTCGCAGCGTTGTGTCGTCATTGGTGACGCCCTACAGATCCGGCCAGTAATAACGATGCCTGCCGCATTGGGGAAGCTGTTGCAACAAATATATCATATCAAAGACGATTGCTGGGCGCCCCCGGATCATTCGGCGCAATCTCTTGCGGACAGAGTGACGCCCTGGGGCACCTATATCCAGCCGGTAGATGGGAAGGCCACCTGGACGGGAATTCCGTTGCGAGCGCATCGTCGCTGCAGTGAGCCGATGTTCTCGCTGTCCAATACCATTGCCTATAACGGGCAAATGGTCAGGGTGATGGCGGATATGCCGATTGACGTCCTAACGGGCGACAGCGGCTGGATCGATGTCGGGACCGGGACGGTATATGAAGGGCATGCCATCGTAGAGGAACTAGAGGTGCTGGCCGGTCTGCTGGCGCAGTTGACGCTTTATTCCGGGAAGATTTTCGTGATCTCTCCTTTCCGGTCGATTGCGGAGATCTGCAAGGGGAAACATAATGACTATGGTCATGTGGAGTGTGGTACTATTCATACTTTTCAGGGCAAGGAGGCCGATGTTGTCATTCTCGTCCTGGGGACGCATGCGGGGGATGAACGAGCCAGGAACTGGGTGGCGTCGAGCCCGAATATGTTGAATGTGGCGATCACGCGGGCACAGAAAAGACTGTATGTCATTGGGAACAGGAGGGTATGGTCAAAGCATGCGTATTTTAGCTACCTGGCGAAGGAACTGCCCGTAAAAGAGCATTTTAGCGGCAGGTTATTTTGATTTGTTTAAGGCGCTGCGGTTGGGGGTGATGTGAAAAACTGCGGGTTCTAATGGTTTTATTTAGATGTTTTTCAAAACTAAACTAGCGGGGCCACCGTACATACCGGGAAATTTACCCTAGTGAGACTCCATTCTATTGGCTATAAGTCTGCCTTACATCCTGCACCTTCTCAAGGATTGCAGGACAGTGTTCCCTCCCAATCCGATATTGACAGCGCTTATGCAGTGAAAGTTTTCCTGGATCATCATCCGGCAAGGTGTGTATCTATTCCTGCACTGGCGGGAGAATGCGGACTGCCTGAAAGTCAGCTGAAAAAGGCTTTCCTCTACCAGTTCAACATCCGGCTGGAGGAATATTGGACGAAGTTACAAGCGAAATAATTTAACTATTGTATTTCCAGCAGGATACACCGGGCTGCCTGGCTGCCGGCAGCGATTTCCATTTTTTTACGTGCCGAGACAAAGACAAAGCCATCGGGCCGGAGCAGGTGGCTGACTCCGGCGGATAGGGTTGAGCTATTGCCCTCAATGGCTATTACCAGGCGACCGCCATTCGACGCCGGGAGGCGGCAAGTGTCGCCGGCGGCGAGATCCACATCATAAGCGCTGACCAACGCCTGTTTCCATTGAAATTTTACTCCTGGCTGCGTGATGATGGGACAGGTGTCTTTGCCCTGAGGTTTTTTCGCCAGCTCTACGACGAGAAAGTGGAACTCGGGTTCGGCCTGGTTCCACACGATGTGGTAAACGGGCCGGTCTCCATAATCGACATACTTCATGTCGCCGGGGTTGACGTGGTTGATGACGGCCGGGCCTCCTACGGGCTGTATTCCCCATGTCGATTGGGAAAGGAACACGACGACTGAATTGGCGCTGTGGGTATGGGGCAGGGTCGTGTCATGATCGGAGATGCGACCTTCGAGCAGACGGATATAGCGGTTTTCGAATATCAGTTTATGGTGGGCCTCGCGGTTGTCGGGCAGCAGCTGGGCGGTTGCCAGATTGCATAGCAAGAGCGCGGGAACGAGCGAATATAGCGCGGGGAAAACAGAATATATCGATGCCGATGTCATATATACCCGCAAAATAAAGTTTGTTTTCAGCCAAACAGTTCAGGCTGGAATGAACTATGGATGCAGGCGAACATATTTTTCAATGATGATGCGGTCGATGTTTTCTTTATCGACCTTTTCGATGCCTTTTTGGGTAAGGGTATCATTTTGGACGGTCACGGTGAACGTGAAGGTTTTGCCTTCCCAGTTCCTGTCCTTATAATAATCCAGGTGTTCGATGTATTGGTCGCCGGTCAGCGTGTAGCTGCCACCTCCCGCGTCGAAATGATTGGAAGAGTCTGCCGGGGGGCGAGGTCATGGCTCAGGAAAGCAAAGTGGCTATCATTGATGATCTTTATCATTTGCTGACCTTTCGTATAATCTGTTACCGAGCTGATTCCTTTTGTTATAATAGTCCCTGAGATCAACTGCCAGGTGCCGTTGAGGGGAGAGGAAAGGGCGTGATCCCGGCTGAGGACGGACAGCAGTTTTTTCATTTTTTCGATGTGCTGTTGCTGCTGGCCGGGACTGCCGTACTGGCTGGTCATAACGGGGAGCAATTCCCTTTGCAGGGTACTGGTGGCAGCATATTTTAATTCGGGGTCGATCTTCCCTTCCAATACGAACTGGGCGAATGCGGTGCCAATAATGGCTTCGTCCCGGATCACCAGGCCGGGAACCCCATCGATCATATATGCCTTGATCTTGAGTGTGTCTAACTCATCCCATGCTAAGGGGTGGCTGTGCCAGGAGTCGAGCAGTGTTTTCAAAAAGATCATGGGGGAAGTGGTCTGATGGGTTGGCCGCCAGCTGTAAAAACCATAGGCGGCTTCGGAGCCGGGTTCGCTGCCGAAGGGTGCGCCGGGGTCGGTGTCGCTCCAAAAGAAGTCATCGTTCATCAGCGCCGCGGCGTTAGGGTGGGCGGTGTTGAGGGCATATACAAACTTCCCGTTGCCCTGGGATTGGGCGGGGTGATGCAAACCCAGGAGGAGGAGGCCGGAAAGAATGAGGTGTAGGCGCATAATTTTTGCTGGTAAGTAAATATAAGCAAGAATGGCTACATTTAATAGGGGGGTAAGGGAGGGGGCGGGAGCAGGTTGGGAGTGCGGTGGCGTGGTGGGCGAGGCTGTGGATTTGGGGATGGGGGATTCGGGAGGAAGGATTCGGATTATTAACTCTTAAAATATTATTATGTCAAAGAGAGTAGCTGATCAACTGGTGGAGATGATGGTGCAGGCCGGGATAAAAAGAATTTATGGCATTACGGGTGACAGTCTGAATGCCTTGAACGATGCGGTGCGGCAATCCCCGGACCTGCAATGGGTCCATGTCCGAAATGAGGAGGCGGGTGCTTTTGCGGCTTCTGCGGATGCTCAGCTAACGGGGATAGGCTGCTGTGCGGGCAGCAGCGGGCCGGGGCATGTGCACCTGGTTAATGGACTATATGACGCCCACCGTTCCGGGGCAGCAGTCCTTGCCATCGCCTCAACCTGTGCGACGAAGGAATTCGGCAGCGGGTACTTCCAGGAGACGAATGTGATTAAGCTGTTCGACGATTGTAGTTATTATACTCAGGTGGCGGCCAATCCCGCTCAACTACCCAGAATGGCGCAGGCTGCGTTGCAGACGGCGGTACAGAGAAAGGGGGTAACGGTAGTCGGCCTACCCGGGGATGTTGCCGCGCTGCCTTCGGAACATATCGATTCGGCGGAACGGACGTATTTTTCACGGGCTTCCATTTGTCCTGAGGAGTCGGAACTTCGGCAATTGGCCGAGCTGATCAACCGGCATCCAAAAATTTGTGTTTTCTGCGGTATTGGTGCAGCGGCTGCGCATGATGAGGTCGTGGAGCTGGCGAGGTTAATACAGGCACCGGTAGGATTTTCGTTTCGTGGCAAAATGGGTATCGAATATGATAACCCGTATGAGGTGGGTATGACGGGTCTCCTTGGACTTCCGGCGGCCTATCACAGTATGCACGAAAGCGACCTCGTATTGCTATTAGGTACCGATTTTCCTTATACGCCCTTTTATCCACAGGATAAAAAAATCGTGCAGATCGATATCAAGTCTGAAAACCTGGGCAGGAGGGCCAAGCTGACGATGGGTTTATATGGCGATATCAAATCCACTCTCAAGGCCTTGATACCGTTGCTGGAGGCCAAGACTGATNNGAGCATTTGGAAGTCTATGCGAAGGATAAGGGAACGAAGGATCTGCTGCACCCGGAAGCCGTTGCTACTGTTTTGAATACGCTGGCTGCCGATGATGCCATCTTTACCTGTGATACGGGCATGTGCAATGTGTGGAGCGCGCGTTATATCCGGGCGAATGGGAAGAGGACGATGCTGGGGTCTTTCGTGCACGGGTCGATGGCTAATGCGATGCCGCATGCCATAGGAGCGGCTTTTGCCTGTCCTGACC
>PMUF01000617.1:0-23842 GCA_003167015.1 Chitinophagaceae bacterium
CCGCCCTGGCCGGTGCTGAGATCGCTGCGTTCAATCTGGTCGACGCAGAAGGGTATCCAATGAATGATGATGGCCTTGAACCTGTCATTCCACAGCCGGCTGTCGATAGAATAACGCTTTGTATAGACGACATCGAGACGTTTTGCCGGAGGAGGCGTCACTACTTTTATTTTCACCCTGGAAAAACGACTGAGATGGCCTTGCCATGCCGTCAGTGTTATCGTATACTCTCCCGGCGCTGAAAATTTTGCCGTTGTATTGACCGAGGTCGAATCGCTGAACAGCACTTCGCCTGGTCCCGCTATTTTGCTCCAGGCGATGCGGGTGATCGGGCGGGTGGAGCGGATTTTCCCGGTCAGGTAGGTCCGGCCATTGATCATGACGGCCCGGTCGGCTCCGGCGGCGACTACCGGCGGCACAGGTTGGGCATGCGGCGATTCGAAGACCTGCCATTCCAGCAGGGAAGCGATCCATCTGTCCGAGGAATCCATTTCCAGCCGCAGCCTGGTCGTATTGACTTCATCAAACGAGGTACTATTGTAGGTATTGTTGAGCAATCCGAAACCCGATGCGTTACGCACTGGCTGAAAACGGGCTCCATCCCAATATTCGAGACGATAGGAGGTGGGCAACGGTACAGTGTGCGTGTGATCCCACCAAAATACGGCAATCTGGCTGGTGCTGACGAGCTGCGGCCAATCATATTCTACCCAGGTGGTATAGCGGGGGGCCTTCGAAGCGGACCCGTCGTCTGACTCCGGATCAGTGGGAGTGAGGCCATCATTCAATGTGCCATATCCTTCACCATACCGGTCCGTGCCGGAAGGGGAAGCAACTACCGCGAGGTTGGCCGTGTGCGTAGCGGTTGCAGCAGTTTGTGCCTGTGCGGCGTCTTCAACCAGTAGTAAAACAAAAATGTGTAGTAGAAAATATAAACGCATGGTGGTAATCAATGGTCGTTAAAACTAAGCGAAACGGGTAATTGCAATTTAGCGAATCTTCACCCAAATCCACCGGATATTACCCTATCACGACGTCTTCGTGGTCCACCATCCTGTCGACGGTGAAATCACACTATATTTGGCGCTATAAAACGAGCTATGAAAATAGTACTCTCCGCACTTCTTTGTTTGTCTTTTTTCCATGTCATGGCCCAGAGCGATGAGGCGGCGCTGGAAAGGGGTTTGTATAATTTACCCAATGTAACTTTCAAAAAGGTCTCTGCGCCCGGAGACCGGTATCTGAAATATGAACTCGTCATCAGACAACCACTGGACCACTGGCATCCTGAAAAGGGATATTTTTATCAGCATGCCACGCTGTTACATAAGGGCTTTAGCCGCCCCACCGTGATCGAAACCCAGGGATACTGGCTCGCTGACCACAGGAATGAGGTAGAAAAAATGCTGGACGCCAACGATCTGAATGTCGAGTATCGTTTCTATGGGAAGTCCGTGCCTGATTCGGTACCCTGGGATGACCTGACCATCGAGCAGGCAACAGCAGACTGGCATGCCATCAACCAGCTGTTCAGAAATATCTATACCGGGAAATGGGTCAGCACCGGCGTCAGCAAGGGCGGGGAGTCGACGCTGTACTATAAATATTTTTATCCGCAGGATGTAGATCTGTCATTGCCTTATGTTGCCCCGCTGGATAACAGTCTCGAAGACAAGCGGCTCTATCATTTTTTCGACACTATCGGCACGGCCGGATGCCGTAACAAAATATTTCAGCTGCAGGTATTTTTATTGCAGCATGAAAAGGAGGCAGTGGAGAAATTGAAATGGTATTCAAAGGGCGCACACCTCCACTACAGCTATACCGGGGATATCGGCAAGTCATTTGAATATGCCGTGCTTGAATTTCCTTTTGCATTCTGGCAGAATTATGGCTACTGCGACAGCATTCCGACCGGCACTTCGTTGGAGGAGTATATAGATGCCTTGCTGAAGATTTCCGATATCGCCGGTTTTTCCGATGAAGGGTTAAAAGAGTTCGAAGCACATTATTACCAGGCCGCTACGCAGAGCGGTTATTACGGCTACAATATTGCCCCTTTCAAAAAGTACCTGCATTATTTTACAGGAGAAAACCCTTTGGCGTCTTTCCCGCCCAAGTCTGCACCTGTGAAGCCGTTCGACCCCACGTTGAATGCAAAAGTGGCGCAGTGGCTGTCCGACAGCGGGAATAATATCATCTATATTTATGGCGGGATCGATGCCTGGACGGCTGCCGGGATCATTGTGTCTCCCACCGTCAATTCAAAAAGATTCCTGGTACCCGGCGCGACGCATGGCCGTGCGCGTGTCAGGAATATGCCCCCGGCCATGCAGCAGGAGTATAAGGCAAAAGTGGCGGCGCTGTCAGGTCTGGACATCAACCTAAGCGAATTATAGTTATATTCTGTCCGCAAGGGCGGGCCGCCACCGGATCAGGTGGCGGGATTGGCCTTATTTCCGCCATTCCCGTTAGCCTTTTCCTTATTTTCGTCGTTCTGGGCTTTCGCCTGCTCTATATCGTATTCCAGTTCCGGATCGATGTTCTGTTCCTCGACCTTTCTGGCTTTTTCCATCAATTCCTCATGATGTTCCTGCAGCCAGGCCAATTCCTTCTTGCCATAGGACCAGCGGGTGAACAGGACATAGAGCACCGGAACGATGAAGATCGAAACGGTTGAAGAGGCGATCATGCCGCCCAGCACGGTGACGCCGATGGTATTCCTGGAGGCTGCGCCGGCCCCGGTGGCCAGTGCCAGGGGCAGTACGCCCAGGATGAAGGCCATGGACGTCATGATGATAGGCCGGATACGCAGCCTGACGGCTTCCAATGTGGATTGGATCAGCTCTTCGCCGCGATCGACCCTGATCTTGGCAAATTCCACGATCAGGATGGCATTCTTGGCGGACAGACCAATGAGCGTGATCAGCCCTATCTGGGCGTATACGTTATTATTCAGCTCAGGGATCAGGCTGAGGGCCAGGATAGCGCCAAAAGCGCTGATGGGGACAGCCAGCATGACGGCCAGCGGCACAGACCAGCTTTCGTACAGGGCAGCCAGGAACAGGAAGACGAAAATGATACAAAAAGAGAATATGTACACCGTCATCGAACCGGCCTTGATCTCTTCATAACTAAGGCCGGAAAAATCATAGGTATATCCCCGCGGCAGGACCCTTGCGGCCAATTTTTTCAGGTCGTCGAGGCACTGGCCGCTGCTGAACCCTGCGGGCGGGGAGCCATCCACCTCTGCCGAACGGAAAATATTGAAGTGCGTGACCAGCGGGGGGGCCTGGGACGGTTTATAGCTGATAAGCGTCCTTAACGGCACCATAACGCTGTCCGAATTGCGGACATAATATTTATCCATATCGCCGATTAACATCCGGTACATCGTATCGGCCTGGATGACGACATGAAAGGTGCGGTTGTACAGGGTAAAATTGTTGATGAACAAGCTGCCCATATAGGCCTGCATAGTTGTAAAAACTTCCGATATGTTGACGCCCAGTTTCTGACATTTGTCCCTGTCGACAGTCAGGTCGTAACTAGGGGTGTGGGCCGAGAAATAACAAACGGCGTTTGATAAGGAAGGGACTTTGTGGCACTCTTCCACAAATTTTCTCGTTGCTTTTTCGAAGGCGTAGATATCGTCCGTGGAACTACCCTGCTCGATCTGAAAGGCGTAACCTGCTGCGATGCCAACACCCCGGATAGTCGGTGGTTGAATCACATTTACCTGGGCGTTCCTCACTCCGGCGGCGAGAATCTTTCTCTTCAGCACGGCGGCGATACCAGGATACGTGGTTTCAGGCGTGGTCCGTTCGTCCCAGGGGATCAGCATGATGAACAGGGAACCGGAGTTGGACGTGGCGCCCCCGTTCAGGATATTAAAACCCGATATGGCCGTGTAATGCAATACACCCGGGGTCTGGCTCACCACTTTCATGATCTTCTCCATCGTGCCCACCGATTCGATAGTAGAACTGGCGTCCGCTAACTGGTAGGTAAGAAACAGGCGGCCTCCGTCTTCGGTCGGCACAAACCCGGAAGGTTTGGTTTTGAATAAATAGAAAGTGCCTAAGCAAATACCCACCAATACGATGATGACGACCCACGAGTATTTTATGCTCCTTCTGACGCCATGCGTATAGCTGTCTGTAAACCTTTGAAAGACCCTGTCGAACCAAAGAAAAAATTTGTCCAGGAGATTTTTCTTCTTTTCAAAATTCGTCGGTTTGAGCAGCAGCGTACAAAGAGCCGGCGTCAGCGACAAGGCGATGAAGGCGGATATAATGACCGAGATGGCAATAGTGATGGCGAACTGCTGGTAAAGCCGCCCTACGATACCCGGAATGAAGCCCACCGGCACAAATACTGCAGCCAATATCAATGCGATGGCTACGACGGGCGCCGAGATCTCTTTCATGGCCTGATACGTCGCCTCCTTGGGGGACATATGCTGCTCATCGATATAATGCTGTACCGCCTCCACTACAATAATGGCGTCATCGACCACAATACCGATAGCCAGCACGAAGCCGAACATGGTCAGGGTGTTGATCGTAAAGCCCAGTGGAAGGAAGAAGATGAAAGTGCCCAGGATGGAAACCGGGATAGCGAATATCGGTATCAGGGTCGAACGCCAGTTCTGCAGGAATAGGAATACGACGATCGCCACCAATCCCAGCGCTTTCATCAGTGTCCCTTCTACTTCCTCCATGGACACCCTGATGATCGTGATGGCCTCGAAGGGTACCTTATAGTCCACATCCGATGGGAAGGATTTTTTCAACAGCGCCAGTTGTGCATAGACCGCATCGGCTGTCTGAAGGGCATTACCACCCGGCGCCTGGTAGATCATCAATATAGAACACCTTTTCCCGTCTACAAAGGCATTGCTCGAAAAAGTGAATTTGCCCAATTCGACTCTGGCGATGTCCCTCAGATATACCATCTTCCCGGTGCCGGGGCTCGTCTTGACAATAATATTTTCGTAGTCCACCGGCTTGCTCAGCATCCCGTTCACGAGGATGCCTATTTCATGGGACTGCGACGACACCTGCGGGGGGGCGCCGGCTGCTCCTGCCGCCACGTAGGCATTTTGGGCGTTCAACGCGTTGGAGATATCGGTGGGTGTGATATTATAAGAGGCCATCTTATCCGGGTTCATCCAGATACGCATGGCGAACTGATCCGTACGGGCCTGTACATCCCCAACGCCGGGCACGCGCAGCATGGCGTCTTCGATGAATACGTTGGTGTAGTTGTCCAGGAAGGTGATATTGTGGGATCCGTTGGGGGAGTACACCGCTATCATCATCAACTGATCCGGGTTACTGGCGCGGACCGTCAAACCCAATGCGCTGACCACCGAAGGCAGGAGGGGTTGCGCGATCCCGACCCGGTTTTGGACATTGAGCGCGGAAATATAGACGTTGGTGCCGATATTAAAGGTCACCCGGATGTTCATGCCCCCGGTGTTGGTATTGGTGCTTTGCATGTATTCCATGCCCGGCGTACCGTTAACCTGCTCTTCAATGGGGATGGCGACCGTTTGCTCCACCGTCTGTGCATCGGCGCCGGTATACGAGCCGCTGACCGACACGCTGGGCGGTGAGATATTCGGGTACTGGTCAACCGCCAGGTTAAACATGGAAATAACTCCTGAAAGTATCAATACCAGCGATATAACGATCGCTGTGACAGGCCGTTTTATAAAAGTATTGGCGATCATCCTTCGTTGTGTTTATTCTGATCCCCTTGTTTATTCTGATCATCTTCTTTGCCCTGATCACGGGATTTTTGGAGTTCATACTCCAGTTCCGGATCGATATCCTGCGACTCTACTTTTCGCTCTTTCTCCATGAGATCCTCATGATGTTCCTGCAGCCACGCCAGCTGTTTCTTGCCGTATGACGCCCGGGTGATGACAACGAAGAGTACCGGTACGATGAAAATGGCCAGGGTAGAGGCGGCGGTCATACCGCCCAGCACGGTATACCCGATCGTTCTGCGCGCGATGGCGCCGGCCCCGGTAGCCAGTACCAGCGGCAATACGCCTAAAATGAAGGCCAGGGACGTCATGATGATCGGACGGAGACGAAGTTTCACGGCTTCCAGCGTGGACTGTATCAGCTCTTCGCCGCGGTCGACGCGGACCTTCGCGAACTCCACGATCAGGATGGCGTTCTTGGCGGCCAGGCCGATCAGGGTGATCAGGCCTATTTGCGCATAGACGTTATCCGTCAGGCTGGGGACAAAGGTCAATGTGAGAATAGCGCCGAACGCGCCGACAGGGACGGCCAAAAGAACCGAGAAGGGTACCGACCAGCTCTCATAAAGGGCAGCAAGAAACAGGAAGACGAATGTCAGGGAGAACATGAAAATATATATCGTGGTGGATCCAGCCCGGATCTCTTCGAAGCTCAATCCCGAAAATTCATAGTTGTAGCCCTGGGGCAATATTCGGTTGGCGATGGCGATCAGCGAATCGGTAGCCTGGGTGCTGCTATAGCCCTGAGCGGGGGATCCATCGATTTCCGCCGAGCGGAAGATATTGAAATGGGACACCAGTGGCGGCGCCTCCGTCGGGGAATAGGTGACCAGCGTGCTCAACGGGACCATCGTACTGTCCGCGTTGCGGACATAGTATTTGTCCATATCCGTGATCACTGCGCGATAGGCGGTGTCGGCCTGTACCACCACGTGGAAGGTACGATTGTATTCGGTGAAATCATTGATGTACAGGCTGCCCATGAAGGCCTGGATCGTGGTGAACACGTCGCCGACATTGACCCCTAATTTCTCGCACTTGTCACGGTCCACCTTCAGGTTGAAGCTGGGGGAGTTGGCAGAATAAAAGCTGCTCGCATTCATGATGGCCGGGTTCTTATTGGCCTCATCGATGAATTTAGTCACGACGCGCTGAAAAGCCTGGAAATTGTCATTCGTGCTACGCTGTTCGATCTGCATACTGAAACCGACTGTTGCTCCCACGCCGGGGATTGGCGAGGGCGGGATCACTTCGACGTTGGCATTTTTTATCCCGGCGTCAAGGATCCTCTTCTGCATCACGCCGATGATGCCGGGCACCTGCTGGCTTTCTTCACTGCGCTCATCCCAGGGGTTGAGCTGGATATAGATCGTGCCCGCATTGGAGTTGGTGGCATTATTGACCACATTCAGCCCGGACAGAGCGGCATAATGGGCGACACCCGGCGTTTCGATCACTACCTTCATCAGCTTTTGCATGACGTCCACCGATTGCGCAGTGGCAGAGGCCGGCGGCAGCTGGAAGGTGACATATAGGTTACCATCGTCTTCTGAAGGGATGAAGCCGGTAGGCTTTTTCTCGAACAGGAAAAAGGCGCCGATACAAAGAGCGATCAACAGGATGATGATAAACGTGGCTCCCTTGATACTCCGGTTGACACCGTTCTTGTAATGTTCAGTAATATTATCGAACCATTGGTTAAAGCGTTCGAATAATCTGTCCAGGCCCTTCTTCTTTTTATTCGGATCGGTAGGTTTCAACAGCAGGGTACACAAGGCTGGTGTCAGCGACAGGGCGATGAAGGCGGAAAGGAGGACCGAGATAGCGATGGTGATGGCAAACTGCTGGTAGAGCCGTCCGACAATGCCGGGAATGAATCCTACGGGTACAAACACTGCGGCAAGGATCAGCGCTATCGCCACCACGGGAGCGGAAATATCCTTCATCGCCGTATAGGTGGCCTCTTTCGGCGACATTTTCTCATGATCCATATAATGCTGGACCGCTTCCACCACGATGATGGCATCGTCCACCACGATACCGATGGCCAGTACGAAGCCGAACATGGTCAACGTATTGATGGTAAATCCGAGCGGAATAAAGAAAATGAAGGTCCCCATGATCGACACCGGGATGGCGAGGATGGGGATGAGGGTAGAACGGAAGTTCTGCAGGAACACAAATACCACCACAGCCACGAGGCCCAGCGTCTTCAGCAGCGTCCATACGACATCGGACATGGAGACTTTGACCACGGTGACCGCTTCGAAAGGTACCGAATATTCGACGTCTGCCGGGAAAGACTGTCTCAGTATGGCCAGTTGTTTATAAATGCCGCCCGCCGTCTCCAACGCATTGCTGCCGGGCGCCTGGTAAACGCGCAGGAAGGAAGCCCGGTGACCGTCCACGAAGGAGTTGCTCGAGAAGGTGAATTTCCCCAACTCGACCCTGGCCACGTCTTTCATGTACACCAGCTTCCCTGTCGCCGGATTATTCTTGATGATAATATTTTCAAATTCCGACACTTTACTGAGCCTTCCGTTAACGAGGATGCCGATTTCGAATGCCTGCGCCTTATCCTGCGGCGGGACGCCGGCGGACCCTGCTGCAACCTGTACGTTTTGTGCATTAAGTGCGCTGATGATATCGCCGGGCATCAGGCTGTAGGAGGCCATTTTCTGGGGGTTCATCCAGATACGCATACTGAAGTCGTCAGTGAACCGGGCAATGCTGCCGACGCCAGGGACGCGCAGCAAGGCATCCTGGATGAAGATGTTGGTGTAGTTGTCGAGGAAGGTGATGTCATGTGTCCCGTTGGGGGCATAGACCGCGATCATCATCAGCTGGCTGGGGTTGATGGCGCGGACGGTGATGCCGAGGCGGGCGGCCACCGCAGGCAGCAAAGGGTTGGCGATGCTGACCCGGTTCTGGACGTCGAGCGTTGCGATGTCGATATTCGTTCCGATATTGAACGTGACGTTCATGGACATCAGCCCGTTATTCGTACTATTGCTCTGCATGTACTCCATCCCGGGGCTGCCGTTGACCTGTTCTTCGATCGGGGTGGCCACGGTTTGTTCGACCGTGACGGCGTCGGCGCCGGTGAATTGCCCGTTGACCTGCACAACCGGGGGTGTAATATCAGGATATTGGTCAATAGGTAGGGTGAGTATACAAATAGCGCCGGCGATCACCAACACAATCGACACCACCATAGCCGTCACCGGACGTTTTATAAATGTATTCGCAATCATAGAAATATAAAATGTACGGGAAACGCGCTTTCTCAAGAATTAGCGCCTTTCCCGCAAAGCGCTAATGTCTGGCCTTCGGCCGACGGACGGCCCGTCCGTCACGGCGGTTGGCCTATTGTTTTTTACTGCTGTCTCTTTCCTGATTACCTGTGCCTGTACTGCCTTTGTTGCCAGCACTCGTACTGTCCTTGCCGCCCGCCGGTCCCGTAGAGGCATTGATCTGTGAGCCCTCATGGATAGACTGCACGCCATCCACGATTACCCGGTCGCCCACATGGATACCCGATCTGACAATAACGTTCGGTCCGATGGTCTGGCCGAGCTGCACCTTTACCTGGAACGCGCGCAGCTTAGGTGTCGCTACCGTATCGGCGCCTTTCTTCCCGGCGGAATCATCGCCTTTCTTCCCGCCCGCAGAATCGGTCTGATGCGTCTGGAGGATGGTATCTTTGGCGATGAACAGGAAGTATTCGCCCATCTGTTCGACCACGGCCCTGCTGGGGACGACGATTTGCGGGGCGGCGTCCTGGTTATGCACCCTGACCACGGCGCTCATCCCCGGGCGGAGCGTGTATTGGGGATTGGGGAAGGCCAGGCGCACATCGATAGTGCCAGTCTGAGGGTCCACAGCCCGGTCAATGATCGCGATCTTCCCGAGGTAAGGATAGATCTGACCGTTGGGCAATATGATGGTGAACAGGGAGTCGATCTCCTTTTGCTTATGCATTTGCAGGTCCTCGAAATGAGGCAGCTGGGCTTCGCTCACATAGAAATCCACCGCCATGGGGTCGTCGGTGGAGATGGTGTTGATCAGGGTCGTCCCGGGACTCAACAGGTTGCCCACCCGGACCTGGGAGATGCCGATGGTGCCATCAAAAGGGGCATAGATATAGGCATAGGTCAGGTTAGTGAGCGCCGTTTTCACCGCCTGCTGAGCCGCGAATACCGAGTCCTTGGCATTCTGCAGGGCAATCAGCTGATGGTCCACCAATTGGGTGGCCACCGCGTTGTGCTTGGCAAGATAAAGGTAACGGTCCGCATCCTGCTGCTGCTGCTTCAGGTTGCCGGAATCCACCCGGAGGTTGGCCCTGGCCTGGTCCACAGCGGCCTGGTAGAGACGCTGGTCCAGGTGGTACAGCACTTGCCCCTTGTGTACATGCGTACCCTCCGTAAAGTCTATCGAGGTAATATACCCCGTCACCTGCGCGTACATGGCTACCTGTTTGAGCGCGATGGTCGTGGCAGGATATTTATCATAATAAAGCACACGCTGAGCCGTCGCCGTGATCAGGTTAACGGGGACGGGAGGTGTGGGTGGCGCTTGCTTGTGCTCGCAGGCGAAAAACGCCAGAGCACTTATCAAAACCAGGATCGATGCCAGTCTATTCATACCAGTGATTATTATTTTTATTGAGGGTTTACCGTAATGATGCCCATAGCCTTTTCCAGGTCGATCTTGCTGGACAGGACCTGGAAGATGGAAGTTTCGTAGGTCAGTTCGGAAGTGATCAGGTTGGTTTCCGCAGTGATCACATTCAGATAGGGGACGATCCCCTGCAGATACTGCAGCTGGACAATGTCATACGTCTCTTTGGCCAGACCCACATTCTCTTGCGATACGGTGACATTATACAGGTTGCTTCTGTAATTAGACATAGCCGTGGTGTAATCGTTCCAGATCTGGGATTTCAGCTCTACCTCGCTCCAGTCCAGCAGATCATATTGCAGCCGGGCCTTTTTGAGATTGTTCGTTCGGGCAAAACCCGTGAAGATGGGAAAGGTCACAGATAAGCCTTCATAACTGAAAGGATAACCCTGGGAGAAAAGATTGCCGAAAGTATTGCTCTCGAATTCATCTTCGTAATTGAAGAAGGCGCCTACCGTCGGCAGCCATGCATGCCGGTAGTAATTGACCGTCTGCAGCTGCAGCTGTTTGGTCGTCTGCAGATACTGGTATTCGATCCGCTTTTCGAACGTAAGATTCTGGGTCGTGTCGAAAGCCATATCGCTATTCATCTGCAATGTATCGTATAAGACATTGAATTGCTGCAGTGGCGGAAAGCCCATCACCTGCTTGAGCTGCGCATACTGGGGCCTGACGGACTCCGTCGCCTGCCGGAGCGTGAACAACGAGTTGTTCAGGGAAATGACGGCCTCGTCGTAATCCGACTTGTCCACGATGCCGCCGACGTATTGGTGATAGGTATCGCTGACATTTTTATTGAGCCGGGCCGTATCTTCTTTCAGGATGTTGATCTGCTCCAGGGTATTCAGCAGGCTGTAGAAGGACTTGCTGACCGCGTCGATGATCTCGATCTTCGTGCTGTCAGTGATCTGCTGGGCCTGTTTGACATAAAGGGGGGCTGCCTTCACCGCATAGAGCAGCGCCGGATTGAAGATCGTCTGGGTAACGCCCAGTGTCGGCGTAACGGTATTGACGATGCCCGTCTTTTCCTGCGTGAGCTTGCCGGAATCGTTGAAAAAGGAGGTCGGCAGCGTATTGTAATGCGTAAGGCTACCCGTCACATTCACCTGGGGCAGCCAGCCGGAGGTATTGATGGCATTCGTCGCCCTGACGATGGCCACGTTTATGATGGCCATATTGATCATTGGCTCATGCTTGAGCGCATAGGCCACACATTGATCCAGGCTGAGGACCTGGGCCGTCGTGTCAGGAGGGGTATTAGGCTGAGAAAAAGCGGCAATCGATAGACAAAGAAAACAAAGGCTGGAAATCAGGGTTTTAACAATGAGTGCGATTTTTGGCATATCGATTTAAGTGATTTGTCATATAATTTCAGTCAGTGTGGAGCTTGTGTACAAGGCCGGCATGACCGTCTGCCAGCAGACAGTCGTCCGTTCGCAAAGATTAGATATTTTGGCAAATTGTTGAATTAAAATGCTATTAATATAGCAAACGTCCTAATAACTGATAATGAAGGAGAAAGAGTCACAATTAACAAACCTTCTGACCAATGGAAGGATGACGGGATAAGCGGATGAAAAACTAGCTTACCGGCTTGGAAGTCCGATAGCCGGTTCCTTTGAAAAGCGCTACCAGTTCACCCTGTTCATTGGTTGTCCTGATATCATATACGCCAATTTTGTTGCCCAAATGGACTTCCCTGGCTTCAACGGTCAACAGATCGCCGGATCGGGCGGACTTTGTGAAGCTGATGCTGACATCCAGGGCAACGGTAAGGATACCATGGGAATTACACGCAAACGCAAACGCGGAGTCTGCCGCGGCGAATAGCACTCCCCCATGGACAACATCGAAGCCATTGAGCATGACGTCGGTGATCCGGTAGTGCAATTTGCAGTATCCTGCTGCATAGTCATCGATTTCCAGCCCCAACCATTGGGAGAACCGGTCCTTTTGCAGCATCAGCGCCAGGATGTCCTGTGTGGATGGATTAGAAGATGCCGACATATACTTTGTCTTTCCTGCTGGCCAGCAGGTTCATCACATCTTCCCTGGTGCCCGTGAAGGGACCGGAAGATTCGATCTTCAGGGTGGCCATGGCCGCGGCAAACTCTCCGGCATCCTGGATGGCTGCGCCCTTTGTCCGTTGATAAAGATAGCCGGCCATATAGGTATCACCGCACCCTGTTGCGTCTACCACCGAAGTGGTGGGAATATAGGCTTGAATATAGGAAAAGCTGCCGTCTGCATAGATGACGGACCCTAAGCTACCTAGTGTAATGACCACCTCCCGCACCCCCCAGTCTGCCAGGATCTTCGCGCCTTTGAGGATATCGGGCTGCCCGGTCAGGACCGCCATCTCCGACTCGTTGGTCTTTAAAATATGTATATAGGGGAGGGCCTCTCTCTTATCGGGCCAATCCACGGCCAGCACCTGGTGATTTTCCACCTTGCGCAGATAGCCCTGGGCATCCAGCGACACCTGTCCTTTCGCCGCCAGGGTCTTGATGAGATCGACCGGAATATCACTGGCCAGCAGGGGGCCGAGGTGAAAGATCCTGGCCTGGACCTCATTCAACTGACCGACCGTAAAAGCATCGGCTGTCTGCAACACCCGCTGGGTGCGGTGATCAGGATCCTCGCCATAAATATTTTCGAAGTATACCGTATGTGCGCTGGGAAGGGCCGTCACTTCGACGCCTTTAGCCCGCAGGTCAGCTACTGCCTGCATTTCAGTCGGCGCCAATGCAGTGACCAGGGTGTAGCTGACGTCCATCCCCGCCAGAGCGTTGGAGAAGTAGAACGCCGTACCCCCCGCCATATGGACCACCGACCGGGTAGTCTCCACTTTGTCCAATGTAATATGTCCTATGCAGCAGATGTCGTGCCTGTTCATTTTGCTATCGGTTTCTAATGACTATTTCTGATGACTGTTGTTTCGCGGCCTGTCACTATGAGATCTACGGCCAATCCCCAAATGTAGGATTTTTTTCCATGCGGATTTTTTAGTTACTTTGTAATTCAAAGTGCTTTTTAAAAATGCCGACGTTTCAATTCAAATGGACTTATTTCCTGCTGTTCGTCCTATTGCTGGCGACAGAGATCTATATCGGTGCCTTTGTCCATGATCGATTTATCCGCCCGGTCGGCGGGGATTACCTGGTGGTCATTTTATTATATTGCCTGGTCAGGGGGTTCTGGGAATGGCCTGTAGGACGGACTGCGCTAACCGTACTGATCTTTGCCTATACGGTCGAAATTACCCAATATTTCAGGTTGGCGGACGCATTGGGATTGGGGCCGCATTCTCTTGCGAGGATACTGATCGGCAGTAGTTTCAGTTGGGGGGACATCATAGCTTATACGGCAGGCATCGGGACCGTCCTGGGGCTGGAGAACATACTAAAGAAAAAGGAGGTCAGTAATGGATGACTTCGTCGATAAAGATTCCATCGTCAGAAAAATATGGGGGAGGGGTGACACCGTGCTGCTCATCTTTGCCGGCGCTTCTGCGGAATTTGCCCTTAACAAGTCGGTAGACTGGCTCTACTTTACGGGACGCCTGCCGGCAGATCCGTTGGGAAGGCTGTTCTCGACCGTCACGTACGCACAAAAGATTGTTTTTTCGTCCCGGGATACCGCCAACGGGTCGATCGATAAAATTGTCTCTATTCACCGGGGTGTGGAGGCGCAGCGTGGCACGTCCATACCGGCAGCTGCCCATCTCGACGTGCTTTTCCTGTTGATCGATTATTCCATCCGGAGTTTCGAGCTGCTGCAGCGAAGGCTGACCCGGGAAGAAAAGGCTGAAGTCTTTGCCGTATTCAACCGGCTCGGCGTACGGATGGGATTGACCGGATTACCGGGCGATTTCACCGACTGGGAGCGCTTGCGGGAGCAGTATCTCCGGGAGAACCTGGTTTGGAGCCCTTTTTCTGCAGATCTGTACCAACAATACCGGAAACACCTGGGAGCTTTCCGATACTGGCTGTTGCTGCAGGGCCAGGCGCTGCTGCTCCCGCCCGCGGCACGACGATTATTGCCGCTGCCTGCCATGGCAGTGATAGGACCGGCCATCCAACTCTACAAGATGGTCCGGCTGCTGCGACTGGACTATTGGGTAAGAGTCGCCTTGTTGCCGCAAAAATTCAGAGCATCCGTTGCCGCGCTTGATCTCTATCCATAGAAATAACCTTATTTTTGAAGCCCTGCCAAGCTATATGTAACCGTATGATAAAAATATACCTGCCTTTCCTGTTGTGTTTATTGCAATTCAATTTAGGTATCGCTCAGCCGGCCCTGCCTGTGCCTTTGAATATCCGGCAGGCTTTCGATAAAGGGACACGTGTGGCTACCGGCGAGCCGGGACCGCACTATTGGCAGAATAGTGCAGACTATTCCATCAAAGTGAATTTTGACCCGGCAACCCGTCTGGTCAGCGGCTCGGAGTCCATCGTTTACAGCAATAACAGTCCGGATACGCTGCGGCAGCTGCTTTTCAAGCTCTATCCCAACCTGTATAAAAAGGGCGCTCAGCGGATGATGACCATACTCCCGGAAGATGTCACCGACGGCGTTGCCGTCACCAACCTCGTGATCGATGGCCACGCGCCCGATAACATAACCGGAGGTCGCAGCAGGCCTGCGAATGGAACGGATATGCCCGTAAGGATCGCTGCATTGAACCCCGGTCAGCGCATACAAATATCCCTCGATTTTGCCTATACGCTGAATAAGACTTCTCACATCCGCACCGGCGAAGTAGACAGCGGAGCCTATTTTATCGCCTACTTTTTCCCCCGGATTGCCGTCTATGACGATATCGACGGATGGAACCGCAATCCCTACCTGGGGACCCAGGAATTCTACAATGACTTTTGTCATTTTTCAGTGGCCATCACGCTGCCGGGTGATTACCTGGCATGGGGCACCGGAAACCTGGTCAACCGGCAGGAAGTGCTGACGGACAAATACAACAAACGAATTGATGCGGCTAACACCGGCGACGCCACCGTGACCATTATCGATACCGGTGATCTTGCCCTTCGGGATATTACACGGCACGCCGATACACTGACCTGGAAATTCGTGGCCGACAGTGTGACGGATTTCGTATTTGCCGTCAGCAATCACTACATATGGAAGGCATCGAGCCTGGTCGTCGATCCGGCGACAGGCAGGCGCACGCGGGTGGATGCCGTATTCAACCCGGTACACAAGGATTTTTACGAAGTAATCGATTTCGCCCGCAAGACGGTGCAGGATATGAGTTACCGGTTTCCGGCCTGGCCATATCCCTATCCGCACGAAACCGTATTCGACGGGCTCGATCAGATGGAATACCCGATGATGGTCAATGACAACCCGCTGGACAGCAGGGCTGAGTCGATCGAACTCACCGACCACGAGATCTTTCATACGATGTTTCCTTTCTACATGGGCGTCAACGAGACTAAATATGCCTGGATGGATGAAGGGTGGGCGACGATCGGGGAATGGCTGATCTCGCCCATGATCGACACCAGCCTGGTCGACGAATATGGCGTAGACCCTTATGCGAGGGGCGCCGGCAAGGAGAATGACCTGCCCATCATCACGCCCTCTACCCAGGAGGAAGGCAACGACTATTACCTCAATTCCTATCCTTAACCGGCGCTGGGTTATCTCTATGTCAAAGACCTGCTGGGGGACAGCCTGTTCCTGCGGGGGTTGCACCAGTATATCAGGGATTGGCGCGGCAAACATCCTGCCCCGCTGGATTTCTTTGGCAGTATGAATGCCGGATCGGGCCGGGATCTCAACTGGTTCTGGCGGCGCTGGTTTTATGACGGAGGATACCCCGACCTGGCTATTACCAGGCTGCAGCATAAAAAAGGCAGCACTGACGTGATCGTCGTCAACAAAGGCGGTAAGCCCGTGCCGATAGACCTCAGCATTGAATTCTCCGATGGTACTACCCGGAAAATCCACCGGTCCGTTGGCATTTGGGAACAGGGGAATAAGACGGCGGTCATTCCCGTTCTATCCGGCAAAAGCATCCGGAAAGTGACGCTGGGCAGCACCTATACCCCGGACAGTTATCCCGCGGATAACGTGTTCGTTGGAAAGTGAGCGGCTTTTACATGGCCCCCAACTGTCGCAGGTATTTCTCGGAATTTGCTTTGGTGGCGGCCGGCGGGTCGAGGGCCAGTGATTTTTTGAAATTAATGATTGCATTCTTCTTATCGCCTGCGAGAGCATAGGCCTCTCCAAGGCTATCAAAGGTGTTGGCGCTTTTAGGATGGCGTTGGGTGTTCAGGATCAGGATCGCGATCGCCTTATCCTGTTCCTTATCATTCAGTAGTTGATATCCGTATTGGTTCAGCTCATTTTCCGTACCGACCTGAACAGCATCTTTCATCACGCTCTCCGCCTCAGCAGTCTTGCCTGTTTCTTTCAGCAAACCCGATTTAATGCTCAGGTCGGTAAAATTGGAATTGATAGCGATGGCCTGCTCGATCCATACAAGGGCCTTGTCATAATCGAGCTTATTCCTCAGCGCATAGTTAGCCGCGCTGGAATATCCTTCCCAATTAAACCCGGTAGGACCTTTCAACTCTTCCATCGCATTGGTCATTACGATCTCATCGACGGCAAATTCGATCTTGACGGGAAACTGTATCTTTTCCCAATTGAGCACCAACTCCGCAGAATTTTTGGTAACGTTCTGGAAATCGTAAGTCAGCAGCTCTGTGTTGGGGATGGATCGTAACGCTATCTTCGCCCTCATCTCATCACGCTGTGGATCATACCAGAAACTACCCCAGGACTTGCTGTCCTTAGACAGGATGACTTCTCCGGTATTATCCTGGTTGACGACGAAGAAAAGGCCATATTCGCCGGGCTGCACCGTATGACCTTCTATCGTGGCGGGATGGGATAGTTTTATCACCGTATTCTCATTGGCGCCTGCACGCCAGGGCGCATCATTACCTGCGCCAAATGCCTGTTTGTTCCATCCATAGGGTACGAGAGCGCCCCATACCTGTCTGCCTTTAACGGATGGTCTTGAATAATTGACGGTGACGGTGGAGATGCCGATCGTTTGTGATACCGATGCGGCAGGACTGGGAATTCTGGGAGTGGTGATATTCTGCCCCCGGGAGGTGAGGGCGGCGAAGATCAGCAACAGCGTTGCTGCTTGCATGATAGCAACCGGGTTTCTCATCGTAGTTAGTTTTAGGTGACAAGAGATCAATTAGCCTTCTTAAGGTACGATTTGGAAAATATCGGTTCGGGCTATTTTACTCAAACGGGAAACCGGACGCCTGAAGGGCATTTTTTGAGGCTTTAATGGCCAGACAGTGCCCAAACTGCACACTTATCGGCCAAACCGCACACTTATGGGAAAGCGATACACGTGATTTTCCTTTTTGGTAATATTGGCAACGAAAGATCTCCTCTTTGTAATCCTGTCCCTCCCATCTCCTTACTGCTTAACTAGCTACCATGAGAAATGCCCTGATTTCGGCAATGCTATTGCTATGCCTTTATCCACTCTGCTCCCTTTGCCAGGGACAACCGGCAGGAGTTAGCTCCGGCGCCGATTCGTCGGCGATAACCTCCCTCCCTTCTCATTATTTGCAGGACGTGGGGGCCCGCTCCCAAAAGATGGATCAGGCGATCACCGATCAGTCGACCAGCTATCTCCGCAAACTATCCCAACTGGAGGCAAGACTTCTAAACAGGCTTCAGACGAAGGACAGCGGTGCGGCATCGCGGCTTCCGCCGGCGGATTATGAAAAATGGGAAGCCAGCCTCCAACATTCGGGCGCCCTGGTCAGCCGGTCGGCCAGTACCTATGTCCCGGGCCTCGACACCCTGGCTACCACGCTGAAATACCTGCAGAGCCGGCAAGTGTCCATCGCCCTTCCCGGAGCTGCCTCTACCACGGCGGCAACGGTTTCCTCACCACTGGCGCTCGCCAGTTCCCGGGTCCAGGCGCTGCAGGGCAAGCTGAACGAGACCAACCTCATCCAGCAATACATCAGCCAGCGGCGGCAGGATCTGGCGCAGCTCCTGAGCCGGTATACCCAGCTGCCGCCGCAGATCACCCGGGCCTTTGCCCGCTATAAGGCTACGGTCTACTATTACCATCAGCAGGTCGAGCAGTACAAGGCCATGCTGAATGATCCACAAAAGATCGAGCAGACAGCAGTCGCCATCCTTTCAAAATCGTCTGCCTACCAACAATTTCTGGCCAAAAATTCCCTGCTGGCGAGCCTGTTCCGATTACCCGCCGGGTATGGCAGCGGGACGGCCTCGACCAAGGGGCTGCAAACCCAGGACCAGGTTCAACAGACCTTGCAACAGCAGGTAGGAGGGAGTGGCGGCGCCGCCATCCAGCAACAGGTGCAGGGCGCTGCTGCACAAATGTCGTCAATCCAGAACGCCGTCAGCAAGTACGGAGCGGGTGGCCAGGATCTGAACATGCCATCCTTCCAGCCCAATTCCCAAAAAACGAAAACTTTCCTCGCACGGCTTGAGTATGGCACCAATTTACAGGTCACCAACAGCTCCTACAATTTTCCCACCACCGCTGCCCTCGCGCTGACCCTAGGATATAAGATAAATGATAAGAGCACGGCAGGCGTCGGCCTGTCATATAATCTCGGAATAGGTAGCGGCTGGAAGGATATCCATTTCAGTAACCAGGGGCTGGGGCTTCGGAGCTATATGGACTTTAAAATCAAGAAGACCTATTACGTTACCGGCGGCTATGAGCTGAACTACATGAGTGAATTTTCGAGCATCGAGCAGCTACGATCCAGGAGCGCCTGGCAGCCCAGCGCGCTGATCGGCCTGGAGAAAAAGTACCGCATCTCAAGCAAGCTGCAGGGGAATATACAGCTGCTTTTCGATGCCTTGTATAAACAAGAGATCCCCCAGGGGCAGATGTTTAAGTTCCGGGTAGGATATAATTTCTAAAATAATATAGAATCGACAGAGATATGAGACAAATGAAATTTTGGCTGACCGCTATTTTTTTCCATATCACTTTTGGTGGCATGGGTCAATCCCTGGATTTGCAAAGGGTCATAGTTCCTTCTCCCAACGTAGCGAGCCTGTTCAAGTTTAATGACGAGCCAATATCCCTCTACACGGGTACAACTAACGTTCAGATTCCGATATACACCCTGGAGGTCGGAAAATTACAAGTACCTATTTCATTAATGTATCATTCCGGGGGAATAAAAGTAACAGAAGATGCATCCTGGGTGGGATTAGGTTGGGCACTGAATGCGGGGGGAGCTATTACCTCGGTTGTCAACGGTTATAGTGATGCGAATATACCCAGCGAAATTACGAGAGATTCATTAAGCGAGTGCGACCTGACAAATATACTTAATGGCCTGGATGACTCTCAAAAGGACTTGTATTATTATAATTTCGGCAACTTGTCCGGAGAGTTTTATTTTAATGACAGCAACCAGGTTTTCACTGTCCCGTATACCAAGGTAAGGATCCAGAATTCCGGTTTTCAAAGCTGGATCATCACGGATGTGGATGGTACCGAATATTATTTTGCCCCAATTGAAACCACTGTTTCGGTCTCTCAGCCGGTAGCAAGGGGGATAGGAGATCAGGATCAAAGCGGCAACATTCTCGTCTCTCCGTCAAATACCATGGGGTCAAAACCGAATGTTGGCTCGGAGACGTGGTTTCTCTCAAAGATCGTTGCTCCCACCGGAGACTCTGTGCTGTTCAATTATGTAAGTTATTATACGCTGGATGAGTACTTTAGAGGTGAGACCAACTACTATGTCCCACCGGGACAGGCGATGGAGTGCACGGGCGCTACTTTGCCCTATCCCCAAAGCACTGCTAATTATGAATTGGAAAGAATTAACAGTTGGCGATTGCAAAGTATCGTCTTCCGTAATGGCAGTATCCAATTTATAACGGGCGGCAACAGATGCGACCTAATCGGCGACAGCTACCTTTCTGAAATCGCCGTTACTGACAACAAGGGGGATACTACTAAAGAATTCAAATTTCAATACGACTATTTTGTCAGCGACTCTTTGGCGAACGTTTCTTCGGTCAATTGCTCCGCTGAAGGTCCGCCTACGGTGAGCTATGTCGATTTTACACGCCCTGCCTTACAAAGACGGCTTATGTTGACGGAGGTGGATCAGATGAATGTCAATGTAGGGTCGGTTGATAATAAATACCTGCTGAGCTATAATACATCTCTGGGTTTACCCATGAAATTCTCTTCTCAGCAGGACACCTGGGGATTCTACAATGGAAACGGGCAGGGTTCTTTATTGCAGAATTTATCCTGGTATCCATTTCCCAACAATTCCACGCTGATAATTCCGACAATCAATGGTCGGACCCCAAGTCTCAACTATGCCGAGCAGGGGGCGCTGTCTAAAATAACCTATCCGACGGGGGGTAGCTCAACCTTTGTATATGAGTCAAATACTATACCCAACCCCGATACCAGTCAGGGTACTGACTGCGGCGCTACCTTGCCCATTCCTACCGTAACCATAAATGNNCAATGACTCATTGATATATACCCTAACTGTCAATAATTGCCAGGGCGGAGATTCAATCTTGTTTCAGATCAGCAATTGCCACTTTACGTCCTTTGAGGGACCTGCGACGCTGCCATATGGGTTCAATGTCGAAAATGGCAGCGATTCAATTCTTTTTTCCAGTAATACCGTCATTGCCAACTCGAACGGTCAACCAAATACAGGTGCTACCTTCTATTTGCCCAATGGGACCTATTTTATTTATTCTTTTTCATCATCCGGCCCCGATTGTTCCTACACGCTGACCATTCCCGGGTATAATGAACCGCAATATATACCCCCTTCTCAATTTCCAGACCTGATCGTAGAGGGAGGTCTCCGGATAAAACAGATCATCCACACCGATCCTATCGGCAATACTTCGCTGATTCAAAATTACAATTATAACGACAGCAGTACGGGTTTGTCCAGTGGAGTTCTTCCCTATTCCGTGATGAATTTTTATTCAAACTGGTACTTTACAGCTGAGGATGTGCAGTGTGGCGCAGGTGGAGACGGGGGGCAGCTCATAACTGAATTACTAGTCCCGATTTTGAATTTTAATTCGAATACCAATTACCCGTTAACGGGTACACATGGGGCTGTGGTCGGTTATTCCCAGGTTACGGAAACCAGGGTTGACGGCAGTGGGAATGATATAGGGAAAACAGTAAATGTTTATTCCACTCCATTGGACGAATCCTGGCAGGGAGCCAATGTGGAAGGCGCGATAAATAATAATAACTCGGCGCTGCAACACAACGGCGACTTTTTTCCCTTTGCACCCTCTTATTCCAATGAGTGGCAAAGAGGAGTTTTACTCCAAAAGGACGACTACAAAAATATTGGTGGAGGGAACTATGCTATCGCAAAGCGTACGACAAATTATTATTCGCAGCCGATTGGAATGGACGTGACGCATAGTCAGGCGGTAGGATATGAGCTGAACTCACAAATGCCCTATATGGATACCTGTGTGCCCAATACCAGCGGAACCGAGTATAATGTTTATTCCGTCTTCAAGTATACCTCATACAGGCTGTATTCTCAATATCAGTTATTGGATTCCACGACAAATGAACTATTCGATAATTCTTTGAATAAGGTCAAAGTGACGACTCATTATACTTACGACCCTAATAACCTGTTACCGGATACGACAATTACAACGGACTCAAAGGGAGAAACCGTTTTGACAAAGTTGACCTATCCGCCGGATTATTCCTTATCGGGGACATCTGCGAACCCGATACCCCAGGGTATTCAAAACCTTCAATCGAACTACATCATCAGTCCCGTCATTGAGAAATACATTCAAAAGTCTAACCCGGATGGTTCAAACAAAAGGACTATTTCCGCCATCCTGACCACTTTTAATCCAACTGTTCCTGAACCGGCTGTAGTCTACGACTGGGAACCGACGGTCGGGACCACGAATTTTTCGCCCACCACTGTGACGACTTCCTCCGCTACTTTGGACCCCGGATATCTGCCCAAAATCTATTTTGATGCATACGGCAGCTATGCAACCCTGCTACAACAACACAAATTCGGTGACGGCCCCGATTCTTACATCTGGGACTATGACACCTTATATCCGATAGCGGAGGTGAAAAGCGCTGCCGTAAGCGATATTGCCTATACGTCATTCGAGGCGGACGGGAAGGGTAATTGGACGATACCCGATACGACCCGTAACCGGCTGGTTTCGATGACAGGCAGTATCTCCTATAATCTGAACAGCGGAAATACCATCACCAGGACAGGCCTGAACCCCAGTACCACTTATATTGTCGGATATTGGTCTACGAGTGGACCAATGTCGGTCAATGGCGCTCCCGACACAGCAGGAACTGTCGTTACAACGAAGTCTGGTACTACCTGGACTTACTATGAGCATAAAGTAACCTCCGCCTCGACAATTAGCGTTGCCGGTACGGGAACGATCGATGAACTACGGTTGTTTCCTCAGGGATCACTAATGACAACCTACACTTATACACCTCTTATTGGTATGACTGGTATGTGTACATCGACCAACTATATTACCTATTACAATTATGATGGACTAGGACGATTGGCCAACATTAAAGACCTAAGAGGAAATATTGTCAAAACGTACAATTATCATTATCAGAGCCAGTAATCATTTAAGACACAAACATGAATAACAGGCCTCATACATACATACGGCTTTTAGCGCTGGCCCTGGGGATGACCTTATTCCAGGTTATCTTCTTGGAAAGGGTACAGGCTCAGATCCGTCCGCTGATATCCGGATCGATCACCGGCGAATCCCCCGTCGAGGTGGGCGATACTTATACCTACACTCTCAACTCTGGCTCGGCCACCAGTTGGACCTGCAGCTGCGGGACCATTCAATCCTATACATCTACTACCTGTACGGTCTTTTTCAACCAGACAACCTGTTCGAGCTCTACGATCGCCGCCCTGAGTGGCTCTACCACCCTGGCCAGCAAGGTAGTCACCGTCGACGCGATGCCCGCACTGGTCCCCGGCTCGATCAGTAATCCCACCCAAACCATCAACTATGGCGCTACTCCCGCGCAGATCGACGCCTCCGCCTCTACCGGCGGCAATTGCTCCAGCTATGCCTATCAATGGTATTCTTCTCCCAATGCCTCGAGCTGGACGGCGATCTCGGGCGCAACAGGTCAAAACTACCAGCCGGGAGCACTGACCGCCACCACCTATTTTGAGCGTTCTACCATTTGTTTCACCGCTGGCTATACCTCCAACTATGCCACGGTAACCGTCTATCCGCAACTGGTGTCGGGAACGATCAGCCCTGCCAGCCAGA
>PMUF01000617.1:23893-24143 GCA_003167015.1 Chitinophagaceae bacterium
CGTACGCTCCGGGCACGCTGACAGCCACCACCTATTATGAGCTGATATCCACCAGCAATGGAGTTAGTGCGACTTCGGCTACTGCCACGGTCACAGTGTACCCCCAATTGGTGAGCGGCACGATCAGCCCGTCCAGCCAGGCGATAAATTACAATACATCGGCTACTTCTTTAACGGCTACAGCCGCCACCGGTGGCAACGGAACTTATACGTACCAATGGTACAGCTCACCGAATGGGAGCACCTGGAC
>PMUF01000169.1 GCA_003167015.1 Chitinophagaceae bacterium
TTTTATCAATTGATCCATCAGGGTACCGTCATTATCCCCTGTGATTTTATAGCGCCGGCCATCAGCCATAATCCCATAGGCGACCATCATGTCAAGCTTTTGTCCAATTTCTTTGCCCAGACCCAGGCCCTGATGAATGGCAAGACGAAAGAGGAGCTGGAAGCGGAAAAAGTGCCTGCCGCGCTGATACCCTATAAGGGCTTTAGCGGCAACCGGCCTACTAACTCCTTCCTGCTGAAGGAGATCACTCCGTTTAGCCTTGGCGAGCTGATCGCCCTGTATGAACACAAGATCTTCGTCCAGGGGGTCATCTGGGATATCTTCACCTTTGACCAATGGGGTGTCGAGCTGGGCAAGCAGCTGGCCGGAAAGATCCTCCCGGAGTTGCAGAACAACGATGTGGTGACCTCTCATGATTCCTCCACCAATGGCCTGATCAATGCCTTTAAGAAATTGAGATAGAAAACCATCCGTCTTATATGTAAAGGGAGTGGCCTGCGCATCTTACCTGAAAATATGCGTATGAAGGTCATCTTATGCCTTTTTTTCGGGCTGATCGCAGGGACCCTCGGTGTTTACGGGCAGTTGCGCCTGGATACCTTGCCGTCGCCGATGAAGAGAGCTCTCGGGCGGAAACAGCTACCCCCGGCAATTTTAACCATCAAGGCGAGCCCCCCGGTGCGGATCATGCAACCGGATCATATGTCCTGCGTGAGTGTCAGTCTTGCCTTATTGGAGCCGATGCCGGTCATTCCGATGAAAAGTACCGACCCGATGCCGAATGGGGTAAAGGTGCCCGGTGGAGAACAGCCCCCTGAAGGGCAGCGGCCATAAAAAAAGGGCAGTGTAAAAACACCACCCGGCTTAGGTCTAACCATTGTTGCCATAAAAACGATCTCAATGCAGTTACGGAAGGAGTCGAACCCTCGTAAAAGGTCATGCGGACCTCCGCCTCGCCACTCGGCCACGTAACTCGTGTTGAATCCGGCAGCAAAATAAATAGAATTAATTAGTCTACCAAATAAGTAGACTAATAATTTTTCTCACTACAGAAATGAGAAGTGGGCGCGGGATATCGGCTGCGGCTTATCCACATTTTTGTGTTTTTGTTATAAAATAAAAAATGAATGGGACCGTTTACCGTTAACTTTGCCCCTCAAAATCAGGCAGGTCTACCATGGAGCATAATGATCGTTTTCCCTCGCATTCCGGCATTCGTAGTTCTTATAAGGCCCTCAAAGCTGCCTGCATCGCGGGAGTCTGTGGGCTGGTTGTCGTCAGCGCCTGCAATAACGGCCGTTCACCAAGTTTGTCTCAAGGCTCGGGGTCGGGTGACAGCACCGGGCAGAAAACCGCGGCGGCGAAGTCTCCCGCGAATGATACTACTATCGCTCCTCCGCCGGTAGCCGGACCTTTGGATACGGCGCTCTATAATAGGCTGGTGGTGCATTTGGCCAACGGCGATTCTTCCGGTCGCTGGCCCGTCAAAACAGCCTATCCACATGCGGGTGCCATCCTGCCCTTCAACAGAATCGTAGCCTATTACGGCAACCTGTATTCAAAGAATATGGGTGCGCTGGGAGAATATCCGCCGACTGAAATGCTGCAAAAGCTGATGAGTGAATGTAAGAAGTGGCAGGCCGCCGACCCGACCATCCCCGTAAAGCCCTGTCTCCACTATATTGCCGTTACGGCACAGGGAGCCCCGGGTAAGGACGGAAAATACCGGGCCCGCATGCCTTTCAAACAGATCGATTCTATCATGCATATGGCTGCCCGCGTCAATGCCATCGTATTCCTGGACGTCCAGATCGGTTTCAGCAATGTACAGACGGAGGTCCCCTTGCTGGAGAAATACCTGAGTATGCCCAATGTTCACCTGGGCATCGATCCCGAATTTGCCATGTCCAAGTCGGGTAAAAAACCGGGCACGGTGATCGGCACGCTGGATGCTTCGGATGCCAATTGGTGTATCGAGTATTTAACGAAGCTCGTCAAGGCCAACAACCTCCCGCCCAAGATCCTGATGTTCCATCGCTTTACCAAGAATATGCTGACCGATGCCCGGCAGATCCACCCGACACCGGATTGTCAGTTCATCCTGGATATGGATGGCTGGGGTCCTGTCAGCCTCAAGGAAGACAGTTATAAGGGCTATGTTGCGAATTTCCCGGTAGAGTTCACCGGCTTCAAGCTTTTCTACAAGAATGACACGCGCAAACCGCGCGGGGTGAATATGAAGGAGACCCAGATGATGACGCCCGCCCAGGTCCTGGCGTTGAAGCCGGCGCCCATCTATATTCAGTATCAGTAAATTGATCCGCTGCGACTCCGGGCAGCGGTCACTGTCCGGGTCTATTTAGCTCCCAGCCAGTGCTGTCGGAACTGCAGTATTGCCGGCGTAACCGGCAGTCCGGCCGATTCAAAGGTTTCCACCACGAATGCCGGGTTTTCCTGCGGGACGATCTTGCCCGACTTTTCTTCGGTATGGTGCAGGTAACGAATAGTCACCGCGGTCCCGGGATGCAACCGATCCAGCACCGTATTCAGGTCGGCCATCGTTCGTATGTCCTGATTATCAATAGCTAATATTTTATCGTCGACATCCAGCCCCGCATCATACAATGGCGTTCCCCGAAGGGTATTGCCTTCGATCAACAGCCCTTCCCGTTCGGTCATCCGCCCGCTGGCGATCCAGGCTTTGCCCGGTTCGGCCTTCTTTAGCCGGAATCCTGCCTGTGCCAGCAAAGCGTTATAATCAATGGGCGCATGACCATAAATATATTGGTCAAAAAACGTCTGTGCGAATTTTTTGTCGCCCGTGACGACGGCCAGCACTTCTTCCAGGCCGGATACCGTGTAAGGTACTTCCGGTTGCGGCTTGCCGAATTTTTTCCAGGCGCCCTGCATGAAATCATCCAGGGTCTTGTTGTACTTTTCCCGCAGTTCCAGATCAAGGGCCAGGGCGATGGCGCCGCCATAGGGATAATAGGAGGTGAACATATTCGGGTAGTTCGTTTTATCCACCGACACGCCGGCATCGACAAAGACAGCCATCTCGCTGGCCTCTATGGGGGAATATAATTTTCCTCCGGGGGTATTCGTTTTTGTATCGATCAATTGAGCCACCGTCCGCCGGACAAAATCAGTGTCTTTACCAATGCCTGCCCGCAACACCAGGAGGCCGCCATAATACTGGGTAAAGCCTTCGGCAAACCAAAGTTCGTAGCTCATATCGCTCTTTTCAAAATTGAAAGGCTCAAGGGTCTTCGGCCGGATACGCTTAACATTCCAGCAATGGAAGAACTCGTGAGCAAATACGCCCAGCATGCGGTCCTCGCCATAAAAAGGCGCCGGGATGCTGATCATGGTGGAATTGCGGTGTTCCATGCCATCACCGTGGACGTAGGGGTTAATACTGGCCAGGAAGGTATAGGTTCCATAGTCATAGGCAGGGACTTCACCATAGACTGCCTGCTCCTGCCGCACGATCCGCTGTACTTTTTCGCTGAACTGGGTGAACTGCGCACTGTCGGCCGCTCCATCCAGGGCAATGCGGAAGGCATATACCTTGCCGTCGGGATTTTTTACTGACCAGCTACGATAGCCCAGATTGCCGATGACGGTAGGGCAATCCATAAAATATTGCAGCCCCCGGGCGGAGAACGTCCATGGATCGTTGCTGGGTTGTAGCTGTGTGGCGATGGTCCAATGCCATTCGGCAGGGACATCGAAATGGATAGTGATAGGAACATTATCGACGCCTTTCAACCACATAAACGCTCCCGGCATGTTGAGATGGATACCCGACGGATCAAGACCCACATAGGTGCCGTCTGCGTAGTTGCCATACAGCGTATACTGTAGCCGGACATAATTGCCGGCATGGGGCACTTCGTAGACGTCCCCGTCGATGCGATTGACGGTCAGCGACTTGCCATTCTGGTCAAAAGCCGCCACGTCATATACATTCTTACCGAATTCATGGGTGGCATAACGACCCGGGGAAGACCGGCTCATGCGGAATACCGCAGTACGCGTAGGAATATCGGTGACGATCAGTTGGACGAGCGCTTCGTGATGCGCCAGGTTGGGAAATGATACGATGTAGCTGACGCGTTGGGCCTGGGCTATCTGAAGTGAACATAGCAGCAGGGAGAGGAACAAATACTTGATGAAAGCCATATAAACAGTTAATAGATAACCGAATGTAGGCATTTTGAGGGAAGTGGCCAAGCGAGCCTATTGTGTGACGAGGACTTTACGGATAATGACATACGCCAGGACACACAGGACGATCACCAGCAGGACGGCCACATACGCCCAGGGGGTCTCCTGCAGGCGGCGTTTCAGGCGGCGCTGTTTCTTTTTGGCCATGCTTTTCTGCAGGGCAGCGTTCAGTTCGTCGACGTATTTCTGTACAGTCTTTTTGTTACTAATATTTTGCAGCCCTTCTACTGCATCGTTGAGGAAAGCGTTATCCGCCATCGATCGTTCAACCTCATGGAGGGTTTCCCCGGACAGGTCGCCGCTCAGGTAGTCCATCAACTGCTGATTGTCGATGTCCTTATTGCTGTTCGCTAATATGTTCAGCAGATCCTTGTTCATGTCAGTTCGCTTTTTTGCGGGCCCGTTTCTCCATTAACAGTTTCAGGTTCCTTTTCCCGTTCTGGATATGGCTCTTTACCTGCATTAACGTAAATCCTGTCTCTGTCGCTATATCCTGGTAGGACCTTTTTTGCAGGTAAAACAAAATTACACAGAGTTTTTGCTCTTTTCCCAATTCATCCAGTGATTGTCCCATCCATTCCAGCCATTGCTCTTTTTCCCAGTGCCTGTTGCTTCCGGGCTCGTCATCCCAGGCTGCCAGCATGGCATCCGACAATTCTGCGGGGTGTCCGTGCTGGTCCCTCAGCTTCATCAGGCAATGATTGCGGGCGATGGTGTAGATCCAGGACTTGAAGTACACGACCCGGTACTTGCCCAGTTCTGTAATGACCTTGACAAAGATCTGCTGGACGCAATCCCTGGCCTCTTCTTCTTCTTTGAGATATTTCATGCATACGCCCAGCAGCAGCAGGGTATATCGTTGCAGCAAGATACCCAGCCAGTCGTTTTCCCGGCTATCGTAGTAGCGCTCCAGCAGTTCCTGGTCGGTCATATGTTGATACACAGGTATAATAACGGATAATTTACCATTATTAAGATGCAAAAACAATGAAAATTCACATCATTTAATCTTAACGTGTAAAAATTTTGCGGTAGGCGATTCATTCTTTAATTTTCGCCCATGATCAGAGCAATTTGTTGCGTCCCCGTCAGTCCNNGGGACTGGCGTCGGATCAGGGGCAAATATGATGGTTATGAAGGCTGGTGCCAGCCGGCCCACCTGGTAGAAGTGGATGACGAAGAATATGAGGCGAATGGCATTATGCTGACACCCGAATGGGTAACCGCGTTGGAGTACAACGGGCATCCCATGATGGTGCCGATGGGCAGCTATCTAACGGCGATGAAGAATGGCCGTGCCCATTGGCGGAAGAACCAGGTACACTATAAAGGAAAGACCTGGGATCCCGCTGCCGCGGCTACCGATGCCAAGTCCATCCGGCAGCTGACTTATAAGTTCCTCAACGTGCCCTATCTCTGGGGCGGGAAGAGTGTTTTCGGTCTCGACTGCAGTGGTTTTACGCAGACCGTATATAGAATGCTGGGTATTGCCCTGCTACGCGATGCGTATCAGCAGGCCGGCCAGGGTGAAGCCGTCGGATTCCTGGAGGAGACGAGGACCGGAGATCTGGTCTTTTTCGATAATGACGAGGGAAAGATCACCCATGTCGGCATCCTGCTGAATGCTCATGAGGTCATCCATGCCTCCGGTAAAGTACGCATCGATAAGATCGACAATATGGGGATTGTCCAGTCGGAGAATTTTCAACGCACGCACCATCTGCGGGTGATCCGGCGGCTACTTGTCGAAAAATAATACCTTCCCTGCGATCAGCAGCAGGACAACGGCAAATATTTTTTTCAATACTGTCTCATTGACGCTGAGCGATATTTTGCTGCCCAGCCATCCTCCGGCCAGGAAACCGATGAAGATCAGCAGCACGACCCTGACATCGATCATTCCTTTTTGATAATAATTGATCACGGCAAAGATCCCCGCCGGCAATAGCAGGATACCCAGGGATGTGCCTGTAGCCTGGTGCTGGCTGAATCCCAGCAGGAATACCAATGCCGGCACAATGATCACGCCGCCGCCAAGGCCTACGAGGCCGCTCAGTATGCCGGCCAGGAGACCCACCACTACCAGCAGAACAATCGTTTGAATAGTCATAAAAAATAAATCAGGCTTGTTTCCGGAATGTGACGTCGTAATGTTTGACAGCGCCTTCAATGACTTTGAGGGCGGTCGTTTTATCTCCGAATTCTTCTACCACTACCGTCTTATTCTCCAGTTTTTTATATTCCTCGAAGAAATGACGCAACTCTTCGAAGAAATGCTTGGGCAGTTCCTCCAGGTTATTATAGTGGTTGACGCTGGGATCATGCGCGGCTACGGCAATGATCTTATCATCTGAGTCGCCATTGTCTACCATCTGCATGACGCCCATCACTTTTGCTTCCATGAGACAAAGGGCCTGCACGGGAAGGGAGGTGATCACCAGGATGTCCAGCGGGTCGCGGTCTTCACCGTATGTCTGCGGAATAAAGCCATAGTTGACGGGATAGTAAAAGGACGAATAGATGACCCGGTCGAGCTTTAAGAGACCGGAATCCTTGTCAATTTCATACTTACAGCGTGAGCCCTGGGGAATCTCGATAATCGCATTGACCACACGGGGGGCGTTAGTTCCGACCGGCACTCCATGCCAGGGATGTGAAACTGTCATCATAGTTGAAGCTTAATGAAAATTAATAGCGCAAACCTAATGGAAAATGCTCATTCGGCAAAACGAAGGAAGGTCGGAGTCATCAGCAATACCGGGCCAGCACCGCCCCGCCAAAGGTCGCTAACAGCCCTAAAGCTACGCTGAGGAGAACGTAAGAAAGGAAATAGAGATAATTGCCCTCTCTGATCAGGCTGATGCTTTCATAAGAAAAGCTGGAAAAGGTGGTATATCCCCCGCAGATCCCGGTGATCAGGAATAGGCGCCATTCCAGTGTCAACCAGGCGTGGCGGTTGCCCAGGCCGAAAAGCAGCCCGATGATAAAACAACCGGTGATGTTGACCAGGAGTGTTCCGGCGGGAAAGGTGCTGGCGAAATGCCTGGTGATCAGTACCTGCACGAGATAGCGGCAGATACTGCCGATACCTCCGCCCAATCCTATGAGGAGAAGTATCTTGATTTTTTCAGCCATTGTTTCCGGGTTTTAATTCGTTTTTCCCTGACATCCCGCAGGGTTTTGTCTTTATGATGATCCAGGCTGCCCACTTTTGAAACGGCTACGCGCTGGGAATGATAGACGCCGGAATGCCCGCTCAAATAGTAGGCGGTAAAACAGGCGACGGCATAGTACAGCAGATGGTCGGCACCGAATAGTTCGACTCCCATGATCGTACAGGCGATCGGGGTATTGGTAGCCCCTGCAAAGACGGCTATAAAGCCCAGTCCTGCCATCAGGTCGACAGGTGCGCCCGTCAATACGGCGATCGTGTTGCCCAATGCCGCTCCTATAAAGAACAGGGGCGTCACTTCACCGCCTTTAAAGCCTGTCGACAGGGTGATGGCTGTAAACAGCAATTTCCACAGCCAGCTGAAATACGTGGCGCCTCCCGGCAGGAAGCAGGATGGGATGGTGACCGAATGGGGGAACTCTCCCTTTACGCCAAGGCTGAGATAGTCGCGGGTGCCCAGGACATAAGTGAAGAGGATGATAATAATGCCGCCTATGATGGGGATCAGCCACGCAGGTTTTATCCACCGGTTACTATAGTTTTTAATCGTATGGCTTACTTCCGCGAAGCCGTAGCCGGCTAGTCCGAACAGGATACCTGCGGCGATCACTTTGATCAGGAGCAGGGCATCGAAGTGGAGGAAAGACAGCAGGGTGACGCCTGTTTCCGCAAAATGGATCCGGTATTGGGTATGATGGATGCCCCAGGCCGAGCAGGTGATGTCTGCCAGCACGCTGGCGATGAAGCAGGGCATCAGCGCGTCATGTTTGATCCTGCCCATGGCCAGTACCTCGAGGGCGAAGATGGCCCCGGTTACGGGAGTGCCGAACACGGCGCCGAACCCGGCCGCTATACCTGTCGTCAGCAGCATGCGCGTATCTACGGGAGACAGGCGGAGTTTTTTGGCAAAGAAATTGGCGAGGCTGCCGCCGATCTGTACGGCCGTACCCTCTCTGCCTGCAGACCCGCCGAACAGGTGGGTGATGACCGTCGTCAGCAGCACCAGGGGCGCCATGCGGGCGGGTACGCCGCCACCCGGTGTGTGGATCTCATCCATGATCAGGTTATTGCCGGCCTCGGAATTCTTGCCCAGGAGCTTATACAGGAAGTAAATGACGACGCCAGCCAGCGGCAGGAGGAATAATAGCCAGGGATGACCGAACCGGAAAGAGATAGCGACGTCCAGCAGCCAGAGGAATAAGGCGACGAGAGATCCTACGGCAAGAGCTACCGGGATCACCAATAATGTCCAACGGAATAAATGAGAAAGGATAAACAGGCGTTCAGAAGATGTCTTCAGTGGCTTCATTCCTACAAATTAAAATTAATAATATCAAATATTAATCATTTGTAGGCGCCATTAGCTCTGAATTTCCCAGAGCGGTTCTTGGGAAGGAAGACACCATTTCCTTATCATCTCTATCTTTTACTGACCAGGATCTCTTTGAGGTCTACCAGCCAGTTGCCATTGATACGGACTACCCGGATCGTCGTGGTGTCCTTTTTGTACGAATTGGCGTAAGTATAGGTCGTCACCGTGTCATTGACTGTCTGGATATTGATCGGCAGGATATCCGCATCCCGGTATTTCTTCTGCTCGTCGTGATCCATGGCATCCCAGTCTTTTTTCCACTTGTTCAGCAGCATCTGGTT
>PMUF01000246.1 GCA_003167015.1 Chitinophagaceae bacterium
AACGACCCTCGCGCAACGAGTTCGGTCTCGGCGCGAGCGGCTGAATTTTCAGGACATGGGTCACGCGCACACAGTGAAGCCCTCGGATATTTCCGACAATACCTATTCCTGATAGCACCGCCATCCCCTAAATGGAGGATGCTTTCACTCCGGCGGGTTGTGCAGACTCATGTAGCGGATGGCCGCCTCGGTGCGGCAACTGACGTGCATTTTTTCGAAGACGTGCTTGAGATGATGGCTGATCGTGACTACGCTCAAATCCAAACGATCCGCGATCATTTTGTTGGAACAACCCTTGGTCAAAAGCAACAGAATCTGCTCTTCCCTCGTGGACAGGTGCAGGGATTTATCGCGGGTTTTTGCCTTGTGGCGAAAGGAACTGATGACGCGGCGGGCGACGTAGAACGTATGGTTCTGTTCGGGGTCCAGCACCTCCAGCAAAGCGGAGGAAGGGTCACCACGGAAATCGCTGCCGGTCTTATCGATCTCGTCCAGGATCATTACGGGGTTGGAGGATTTTACTTTCCTGAGCGACTGTAATATCCTGCCCGGCATCGCGCCGATATATGTCTTCCGATGGCCACGGATCTCGCTTTCGTCATGCAGGCCGCCCAGGCTGATCCTGACATATTTACGGCCGATTGCGCTGGCTATGCTGCGGCCCAGGGAAGTCTTGCCGATACCGGGAGGACCGACGAAGCAGAGGATAGGACTCTTCATATCCCCTTTCAGCTTCAGCACAGCGAGGTATTCCAAAATCCGCTCCTTTACCCTGTCCATCCCATAGTGATCATGATCCAGTATTTTCTTCGCCTTTTTAAGGTCGTATGAATCCGCGGTATAATCTTCCCAGGGCAGTTCCAGCATCAGGTCGAGATGGTTATAGACCACGGAATAGTCCGGCGTGCTGGGGTGCATGCGTTCGAGCCGTTCGATGCCCTTGCGGAAAAGGTCTTTGGCTGCAACCGGCCACTTCTTGCCCTCAGCCTTCTTCACCATCTCCTTTACCTCTCTTTCATTGCTGTCGCCCCCGAGTTCGTCCTTAATGCTCTTCAGCTGCTGCTGTAAGAAATATTCCCGTTGCTGTTTGTCCAGTTCTGTCTTGGTCCGGTTGGTCAGCTTATTCTTCAGCTCGGCAAACTGCAGCTCCCGCTGCAGCAGTTGCATCAATAGATCCGCACGGGATTTGATATGATGGATTTCCAGCAGTTCGTCTTTCTCGTGCAATTCGGTATTGAGATTGCTGGAAACGAAATGGATGAGGAAATAAGGGTTTTCAATATTCTTCAGGATAATGCTGGCCTCGGATGGGATATTGGGCGACAGCTGGATGATCTGCGATGCGAGATCTTTGATGTTGGAGACATAAGCATCAAAATCCTGCTCCTTGGGCGCCTCTTCTTCCTGCAGCAGCACCACCTGCGCCTTGAAATAAGGATCCTCCGCAGTGACAGCCCCTACCTTGAAGCGTCTTTTTCCCTGCAGGATCACCGTAGTGCCGCCGTCCGGCATCTTGATCAACTTGATAATGCGGGCTACCGTACCGACGTCTTCGAGATCCAGCACCCCGGGATCTTCGATGGTGCTGTCCTTTTGCGCCAATACCCCGATTAGTTTGTCCGCTTTATAAGCATCATTGACCGCTTTTATACTTTTATCCCGTCCTACGGTGATAGGCAGCACGACGCCGGGGAATAGAACGGTATTACGCAAGGGAAGTACCGGCAGTTCCTTGGGTATTTCAATATCATTCAGATTTTCGTTGTCGGTTTCGTTCAAAGGTATAATAGGCATGAAATCCAGGTCATCTTCGGCACGCAGAAATAAGTTCTCTTTCATCCGGTAGTTTTTGTCTTTGATTTTATGACAAAATAGCACCTGTAATGGAAAAATCCTACTGTTTTACAGATGAAATATAATAGGTTCAAGTTTAGTGCCAGCAAAAAAACCCTCCTGTTTGTCAGGAGGGTCTAATCATGTTATATAAATGCAGCCGGGCTAAAAAATCCGAAAACCTGCATATAGCTGCCATCCCTGGTTCTTCCACGTCGATTCATTGGTCACATTATTGATATTGGTCAGCCCCGCCACATAACGGGCGCCCACCAGGAAATCGGCCAGATTCAGCTGAGCGCCGCCGACAAGGGCAAAGTCTCCTTTCTTAAAGGCCTGCTCTGCATTGTTGACCAGGTGCTCATCCTGGTTAAGCAGGATGCCATATTGCGGTCCTGCCAGCAGGCTCAGTAGCGGGATCGGCCGGTAGCTTAACAGAACCGGGATCGTCAGGTAATCCAACTTGCCTTTTACATCGTTCACGCCATCGGGAACAATGGAAGAAAAGTTGTTGCCGGTGCGGTAATTTGTCTGGTTGAAGTTCAGTTCAGGCTGGATCC
The DNA here is from genome assembly GCA_003167015.1 of Chitinophagaceae bacterium. GTDB lineage: Bacteria > Bacteroidota > Bacteroidia > Chitinophagales > Chitinophagaceae > Puia. Next base: position 2,394 of record PMUF01000246.1, read on the forward strand.
CCCATTTGCTGGTAACATTGATCTGAGCGAAGGCTCCTGCCGTATAACCGAACATGAACTCCTGGTCGAAGGATTCACCGTCTACCTTAAAAAGATTGGCTCCGGCTTTTATGCCCAGATGAAAACCCTGCGCCTGAGTATGCACGGCGGCTATAACGAGGCATAGTGATAATACAAATGCGTTCCTCTTCATGATGGATTTGTTTTGATGAGTGAATGGATTGCATGTATTAATTCAACTTATGTGCCATCGTTTTAAGGGCAAATGGTTTGATGCAAAACGTTTGCTCTGATGATCGTTATTTCTTTTTCTTTAGCTTGATATCCCCGATCTGATAGGCGAAATAGGCCTGCAGGCCGTATACCCGCCATGCGTCGGTCGAATTGATGCCGTTGACATTGACCAGTCCTTCGGAATAGCGGAGTCCCACCTTGATCTTACCCAGGTTCAGCTGGCCGCCAAAAATAAGGGAGAAGTCGCTCTTTGAAAAGGCATTCGCGTCCGATCCGCCCGATGTTCCCGACGGGCCAAGGAGACCTGTCGTCTGCGCAACCGCGAAACCATATTGGGGGCCTAACAGGATGGACAGTTCGGGGATAGGCCTGAAGGCCAGGAGGACCGGGACGGCCAGGTAATCGACGGTTACCAGTTGGCCGCTAACACCTTGATAGATCTGACCGAAACCAGCGCCGGTCTTGCCCTGTACCTGGTTAAAAAGCAATTCGGGTTGCAAGCTCCATTTCGAGCTGAAGTTTATTTCGGCATAACCGCCGCCGCTGAAGGCAGGATTATATGTATTATCAAAGGACCTGCCGCCTATTTTAAAATAATTGACCCCGGCCTTCAATCCCCATTGTATGGATTGCTGGGCATACGAATGCGCAGCCATAATAAAGGTCAATAGTAAGATAGCTACTCTCTTAAGCACAATAGATGTTGGTTGCGAACGCATGCTGAAAGATAAAGGATTCATGCTCGATTTCATTGTAGATGCTGTTTTTTGTTTCCTAAATTTGGATTGAAAGGACACTTGAATAGTTTATAGGTTTGTTAAAATCATTAAAAGGCTCGTTAATTTCCTGATAGCGATAGCCCGCCGGCCTTCATACAGGGTGTCAGGCTAATTCGATAACGGTTATCTCAGGCAAAACTCCTACACGTCCGGGATAACCGATAAAACCAAAGCCCCTGTTGACATATAGCTTCTGCAAGCCTTCTTCATACAGGCCGGCCCACTCCTTATAGACGTACTGCACCGGGCTCCATTTCAACCAGGACAACTCTATCCCGAACTGCATCCCATGGGTGTGACCGGAAAGGGTGAGGTCTATGTCGGGATACTTTGACCGTACCTCCGCATCCCAATGACTGGGGTCATGGCTCATCAGGATTTTGAATGGATATTTTTCAGTTCCCGGGTAGGCCTCGTTCATCTTGCCATATTTCGGGAACCTTGCCTTGGCACTCCAGTTCTCGATACCGATCAGGGCAATCTGTTCCCCATCCCGCTCGAGAGCAACATGTTCATTCATCAGCAGCCGCCAACCCATTTCCCGCTGCAATTCCATAAGATGGTTCAGGTTATTCTTTTTCTGCTCCGGCGTTTCCCACCAGACATAATCGCCATAATCGTGATTACCCAGGATCGAAAAGACCCCCATCGGAGCCTTCAGGCGCGCAAAGATATCCTTATAATCCGTCATTTCGACGGCCTTATCGTTCACCAGGTCGCCGGTAAATAAGATGAGATCGGGTTTTTCAGCCAGCACCTTGTCTATTCCCCTGGCGACAGCCACTTTGTCTTTAAAGCTACCAGAATGAATATCAGACAGTTGCACGATTTTTACCCCCTTGAACGAGGCTGGCAGGTTATTGAAGGCTACCGTCAGTTTGCGGACCCGGTAATTGTATTTATTGCTGAATCCATATAAAAAGGCAGTATAAAGCCCCGCTCCTACCCCGATGCCCAGCCAGCTAAGAAAAACCGACCGGGAAATACCTTCCGCGGGGACCCCGGCGCCCGGATGAGCGGACAAGAGGCTGACCACCCACTGGATCAGCCTTCTGACGTCATCGATCAGCAGGAAAACACAAATGAGCAATTTGGCGAAATAGAGGCTGAGGACCCCAAAAAAAATGTAGCCCTGCAGCCGCGCGAAGTATTGCCGGATAAAAGGCAACAGGCAGAGCGTGATCAGCGTAAGGATGGAACACCCCCAGTAGCAATCGTAAATAATCGCCTGCCGGTAAGGGAAAGATGCCTGCGTAATAGCCTTTACCGCTTGAAAAACATAAAGATCGATCAACAGGGCTATCATCACGACCATCCAGACCATCCTCCAACTACGCATGCAAAAGAAATTTATATCTCATAAATTATGACGAAGAACGTAAATTTGCCATCCTGTCAGGGCCGGGTCCGGACTGAAAGTCAGCGGCCAAAGTTCGGAATATTCCCCGGTGGGCAAAACTAAATTTTGTCATCTTGATGATTGGTGACACTTTTACAAGCATATTATGGGCAAAACTATCGGAGTTGCAAATCAAAAAGGAGGTGTAGGAAAGACTACCTCGGCGATTAACCTGGCGGCCAGCTTTGCCGTATTGGAGTTTAAAACGCTGTTGGTGGATGCGGATCCGCAGGCTAACAGCACTACCGGAGTAGGATTCGACCTGCATAACGTCACCCAGAGTTTGTATGACTGCATGGTCAATCATGTCCCTGTGAAGGACGTGATCCTTAAATCGGAAATTCCTCACCTTGATGTGGTACCTTCTCATATCGACCTGGTAGGATATGAGATCGAAATGATCAACTACCCTAACCGGGAGAGTGTGCTGAAAGGCATTTTGGAACCGGTCAAGGAAGAATATGATTTTATCATCATAGATTGCTCGCCTTCCCTGGGTCTGATTACGGTCAATGCCCTGACGGCTTCTGATTCGGTGATCGTCCCGGTACAAACCGAATTTTTTGCACTGGAAGGGCTGGGAAAATTGCTGAACACCGTTAAAATCGTCCAGAGCCGGCTGAATACCAGACTGGCCATCGAAGGTATCCTCATGACCATGTATGACGGCAGGCTGCGCCTGTGCAACCAGGTGGTCAGCGAAGTAAGGAAGCATTTTGATGAAATAGTCTTTAATACGATCATTCACCGGAATACCAAGATCAGCGAAGCGCCCAGCGTGGGCAAACCGGTGATCCTGTACGATGCGCTCAGCAAGGGTTCGGTCAATTACCTGAACCTCGCCAAGGAAATCCTCCAAAAGAACAATCTGACCCGCATCCGGCAGGAAGAGAGAATACTGGAATAGCCGCACCCGACATTACAAAACAAAAACATGACAACCCCTCATAAAAAAGATAAAGAGGCTTTGGGAAAGGGTATCCGATCCCTGCTGCAAAGTATAGACGCCGATCTCAAAACGACTTCCGGTGAATTGAAATCTTCCGTCGTAGAAGCCGTGACAAACATGCTGCGTATCCCGCTGGATCAGATTGAGGCCAATCCGCGGCAGCCGAGACATGATTTCGATGAGGTGGCCCTGCAGGAACTGGCGCATTCCATCCGGCTACACGACATCATCCAGCCTGTGACCGTGTCCAGGCTTCCGACCGGTAAGTACCGGTTGATATCCGGCGAACGGCGTTTCAGGGCCGCGAAGATCGCGGAACTGGCAGATATACCGGCTTATGTCCGGCAGGCCGATGACCAGCAATTACTCGAGTTGGCCCTGCTGGAGAACCTGCAGCGGGAAGACCTCAATGCAATGGAAATAGCCCTGAGCTATAAAAGGATGATGGAGGAGCTGAACTACACGCAGGAACAGGTAGCCGAACGGATGGGGAAAGAACGGAGCACTGTCGCTAATTATATCCGGCTGCTCAAATTGCCTCCCGATATCCAGGTGGCGGTCCGCAGCAATCAATTGTCGATGGGGCATGCGCGTGCATTGATCAATGTGGATACGGTAGATAAGCAACTTTATCTTTTCAGCGAGATAAAGGATAAAGGACTTTCCGTCCGTCAGACGGAAGAGCTGGTCAGGAAATTATATAAGGAAAATGGCGATGTTAAAAATTCGGTAAAGCCTTCATTACCCGAAGCTTTCAAAAGAATTGAAGATAACTTAGCATCACATTTCAGCACCCGGGTAAAGCTCAATCATAATAAAAAAGGAGAAGGCAGCATTTCCATTGAGTATTACTCCCTTCAGGAATTGAATAAATTACTGGATCAACTGGGTGTCTCCGTTAATTAAGCATCCTGCGATGAATAAGGTCCACCCTTTACTGTTCCTCCCCCTTTTTTTGGCCTTGTCCCATACAGGCAGGTGTCAGACCGACACCGCTTCTTCCTATTTGAAAGGCAACCGCGAGCCAGCCACGGATACCTTGCCTGCCAGGGGCAATAGACGCCATAAGGGTCAAAGTCTCTCTCCTTATGCCCCCGATTCACTCGCCAGGAGACATGATCCGCGTAAAGCCACCTTATACTCTGCCGTTTGCCCCGGCCTGGGCCAGATCTATAACCATAAATACTGGAAAGTGCCCATTGTCTGGGCAGCAGTCGGGATACCTGCCTATACTTTTTTTTATAACAAAGGCTGGTATAAGAAATGCCAGTATGCCTTGACCGTCATCGATAATTATGAGACCGCCGGTTATATCGCGCCGCTGCCTGATTCTGTAATAGCAAAGATCAACCCGAAGGTCAACTCGCAGCTACAGCCATTCGTCGTACAGCTGGATGACAATGACGTGCGCAACTACCGCAATGAGTTCCGGCAGAATGAAGACTACTCCCTTCTCTTCTTTTTGCTTTTCTGGGGACTGCAGATCGTAGATGCGACAGTGGATGCGCATCTGAAGTATTTCGATATCAGCGACCAGCTGACGATGCAGCTAAAGAACCCCTCCCCTAACATGCTGCCCGGCAATGCCACCGGGATTAGCCTGGTATTCGATTGGCACAGGCCCCGGCACAAGCTGATTCAACTGGGGCCCTGACCAGCGTACAGTCGCAAAAAAAATTGTAATTTTGCGCAAAAATCACCAAATGAAGATTGCCCTGATCGGTTATGGCAAAATGGGACGCGCTATTGAAGAGATTGCCGTATCCAGGGGGCATAGCATTGTTTTAACCATCTCCGGCGACAACCGGGCAGATAATACGGCGGCCAAGCTCCAAAAGGCGGATATCGCCATCGAATTCACCGGGCCGGATAGTGCCTTCGACAATATAATACGTTGCCTGGAGGCAGGCATACCCGTAGTATCCGGCTCTACCGGTTGGCTCGACAAACTGGAAACAGTCCGGCAAATCTGCCGGCAAAATGACGGGTCATTTCTGTATGCCAGCAATTTCAGCGTGGGGGTAAATATCTTCTTTGAGGTCAACAAGCGCCTGGCCGCGCTGATGGCCCCGCATCCGGACTACCAGGTCCGGGTAACGGAAATCCATCACACCGAAAAAAAGGATGCGCCAAGCGGTACTGCTATTTCCCTGGCCGGCCAGATCCTGGAAAAAATTCACCGGAAAAATCGATGGGTCAATCATATTAGTGATAACTTAGATGAGCTGGAGATCATTAGTCAACGTGTTGATCCCGCTCCGGGGACCCACAAGATTGAATACAGTTCCTCCATTGACACGATTGAGATTATCCATACAGCGCATAACCGTCGTGGATTTGCTACGGGTGCGGTATTGGCGGCGGAATTCCTCCTGGATAAAAAAGGGACTTTTCAGATGAGTGATGTATTGGGATTTTAAACATAAGAATAAAAAATGCTATCCAAGAAAACGCAATATGCTTTCCAGGCCCTGATGTACCTGGCAGAAAAAAACAATGACGAACCAGTTCTGATCGCGGAAATCGCGAAAAAGAAAAAAATTCCCCTGAAATTCCTGGAAAATATCCTGCTGGAATTGAAGAATGCCAATATTTTAGAAAGTAAAAAAGGGAAAGGGGGCGGTTATTTCTTTGCCAAGAATCCCAAGGATGTGCCGTTGGCGACGGTCATGCGCCTGCTGGATGGCCCGATCTCCCTTTTACCGTGCGTGAGTCTTTATTTCTACGAACGCTGTAAGAACTGTGATGAAAAAGGCTGTGGTCTTCATCTGGTCATGTCCCAGGTCCGGGATGCCAACCTCAAGATCCTGGAAAAAAAGACGATTGCCGATCTGGCCAAAGGGTAAGCCTTTAACATTAGATTTCATCCAATCATCTTTCTTACATCTTCGCCATCCTTTTTTCCAGATTCAGCAGCCTGTTCCTGCATATCCGCTCTGCAATGTCCAGCAACCGGCGAATTCTCTCCGTCAGGACACCTATTTCGGCACCGCTGACAACGAAATCTTCTTTGTAACGCGCATCCACATATCCTGATACCAGCAACCTGAATAACCGGTCTTCCTCTTCATTGTCGCGGGGGAATACCAGCGCCAATTCTATCGAAAAACGATTGGTGTATCGCCGTAACTTATCCAGGTTGTGCGTTGTAGGTTTGTACCCCATGAAGGCCAGTAAAATAGCCTGGTACATGTGCTCTGCCGCCTGGTGCAGGAGAAAGGCTGCTATCTTCCATTCTTCCTGCTGCAGATTGAATTCAGCACTCCTGAAAAAGGCCCATGCCTGCCGTCGCCATCGGTCGAAATCCCGTTGGGCCGTCATGTGGATCCGGGGCAGATCAGGCAGACCGGCCGTCGCTAATACCGTCTTGCCGGCATCGTACAGCATGATCCCCTCCTCCTTTATCATAGAGAAAAAATAATGACCCTCCCCGATTCTTTGATTGATATAACCGATGTCATGCACCAGAATAGTCACCGGCACCTCACTTCGACACCGGTTCTCAATGATGTCCTGTAGTTCGTAGTCAGACCGGCGATCCCCCTCACGGGTAATGACCAGCAGATCGTATGCCCTCATGCCCGCCGGTAGTCTTTCGGCAAAGAGCGCAGCTTCCGCTGCCACACTATACACCCCAAAAAGTATGATCTTTTCCGGATGAACCGCCTGAATAATGATCCTTTTTGCAGTATCCAGCTGCTGGCGCTGGAAGGTCGATAAATGAGCCAGTGAAGTATTCATAGTATTAGGTTTGAGCCTAGCAAGTTATTTGGCTATATTTGCAAATAAGTTGACTAATTTTTCAACGAATCTACAAATTTGCTAAAGGGCCCAAAAAAAAAGATACTAACATTTTTGGCGACTATATCATAACTATGCATTTCTTAGGAAAAAATCTCAGGCATCTTCGCAAGCAAACCTCCAAAACCCAGTCGGAGATTGCATCGCTGATCCAAAAGGGTCAGACGACGATTGGTAATTGGGAGAACGGGATCAGCGAACCTAACCTCAATGAACTGCTGATCATTAGCAATTATTTTGATATCCCTGTGGATAAACTCCTCAAAACAGATCTGTCAGAGGACAAAGCAACGTCCGGGACAGGAGCTGGCCGCCCCTATGACCATTCTTCCATCGAATTATCTACCGTCGGGGAGAAGGAGGAAGATCTGACTTACGTCCTCCGGGAAATCCAGGACATCCGATCGGAAATGCAACAGATCTATGCCCGCCTGCCGGCCAGGTCCGACGCGACAGATGGCGAACAGTAAGGAATAAACAAAGAGAGGCCGTCTGAAACAGACGGCCTCCTGATGTAATTTTTCCCTAAACCTTAATGACGCTAAGAATGAATGGCCCTTTTCACGGCGCCTATGGCTCCGTCAATATGCCCGTAGGCACGTGCCTGTAATCCTTGCGCGAACACGTTGTCTTCATCATGACTAATGTCCTGACGCGCTTTCCGCAGATAATCCAGCGCCTTGTGCAGACGTCCCATGTGATCGGGAACTTCGCTGACCGGTTCATGGTCTTCGAGGTTCTTACCGTCTTCAATGGAGGCTTTCTTGATCTCACCGATAGCAGCGTCGATCCGATGAACGGCTTCGATCTCGTCCTGGGTCTGTACCCAGTTGCCGGGACGATGCTCGATCATCCAGCGTGCGGCCCGGAGGTCGGAGAGTGCATGAAGATAATAAGGATGCTGGCCAAAAGCATTCGTTCCATTGGCAGCATTGGCCCGGGTGGCGCCGAAGATGCTAAAACATAAGACTGCGCAGATGTAAAAAAGGCGTTGGCCCTTTACTTGCATTTTCATGTGCATGAGATTTTAAGTTTACAATTGAATACGGGTATATAGAACGTCCTGAGGTGTTAAAAATTAAAATGGAATTAAAAAAAACCCGTTAATCAAACGTTAATGGGATGACTGCCAATTCTCTATCACAATAGCCGAAGCGCCGCCGCCGCCATTGCAGATACCCGCGGCCCCATACCTGGCATTGTTCTGGCGAAGCACATGTATCAGCGTTACCAGGATCCGGGCGCCGCTGGCGCCCAGAGGATGACCTATCGATACAGCTCCGCCGTGAACATTTACCCTGGCAGGGTCCAGTTTCATCCTTCGGGTATTCTCTATGCCTACCACCGAAAAGGCCTCATTTACCTCCCAGTAATCGATATCCTCCATCCGGAGCCCGGCTTTGGCAACGGCCTTCGGTACAGCAATCGCAGGCGTGGTAGTGAACCATTCCGGGGCCTGCTCGGCATCTGCATAGGACAGGATCTTCGCCAGCGGCTGAAGCCCCATCTCTTCCGCCTTCCTGCGGCTCATCAGCACGAGTGCGGCAGCACCGTCATTTAAAGTGGACGCATTGGCTGCCGTCACCGTACCGTCCTGTTGGAAAGAAGGTTTTAATTCAGGGATCTTTTCAAATTTTACGTTGAAAGGTTCTTCATCTTTACCGAACATCAGCGGATCGCCTTTCCGTTGCGGTATAGGCACCGGGATCACCTCGTCTGCGAACTGCCCGGCAGCCCAGGCGGCCTGCGAACGCCGGTAACTGGCGATGGCAAAAGCATCCTGGTCTTCCCGGCTGATGCCGCAGGTAGACGCACAAAGCTCGGCGGCATTACCCATCGCCTTGCCGTCATAAGCATCCGTCAGCCCGTCTTTCGCCAGTCCGTCCATCAGCGATATATGGCCATATTTATTTCCCCAGCGCAATTGCCCGTTATAATAAGGTACATTGCTCATGCTCTCCATTCCACCGGCGACGGCGATATCCACATCTCCCAGTATAATGCTTTGTGCGGCCTGGACCACAGCCTTCATCCCGCTGGCGCAGACCTTATTGACGGTTGTGCATACGACATCATCCGGCAACCCTGCGCCTTTCGCAGCCTGCCGGGCCGGCGCCTGCCCCAGATTGGCCTGCAATACACAACCCATTAAAACTTCCCGGACCTGCCCGGGCGCAATACCCGCCTTCCGCAGCGCCCCTTCAATGGCAACTGAACCCAGCCGTGTGGCGGACACGTCTTTCAGCGATCCGCCAAAACTTCCGATAGGTGTCCTCACGGCAGCGACGATAACGACTTCGTTATTCATGATTTCATTGATGATTTAGGCCCCAAAGGTAATGAAACTAACGGATGTTAGTATGGATGCCGGCGAATGCCTCGACATACCGCCCACAACATAAAAGTTGTCGGAAAAAGTTCTTTTAAAATATATTTGCGCTTGCTGCTTGATTCTTTGTAAGATTTTGCTCTTAGTGTGATATGAATCCAGTGAAAATGTAAAAAACAGCATGC
>PMUF01000624.1 GCA_003167015.1 Chitinophagaceae bacterium
CGAAGTGGTAACGAATTGGATGGTAGCATAATAAACAGTGGGAGACGACCCCTGCAGAGGAATAGGATACGGCTGCCCGTTGACCGTTATCTGCGCCGTCACCTGTACAGTACCCGCTTTTGCGCTCACGTACGCAGCCTGTGCAGTGTTGGCCGCTGAAGGGGTACTGGAGCCGACGATAGACGCCGTAGGGGTATTGGAGAAGGTCACCGTCGTCGGCGTCGTAATGGGATTACCCGTGGAATCGAACAGGAATACTTTTACAATATCCTCACTGGTGCTGTCATCGGCAGCAAAATTCTGGATCACCTCGATATAGCTGTTGGACGGATCCACCCCACCCGCGACGAATTGGATAGTAGCGACTTGAACGGTGGTAGATCCCTGTAAATATAGAGGAGTGCCGTAGTTCCCGTTATAATCCACCTGTGCCTGCACCTGCACGAAACCCACGGTGTTACTGGTGTAATAGGCATAGGCTACACCTCCGGTCAGAGAGACAGTTTGCATAGTAGGGGTTGCCGTTCCATTTTCGATAGTGAGCAGCACCTGCGTCCCATCCGGCATAGTCCCACCACCGGCCGGGTTGACAACCACTTCGACTTCATCCTTGGCCTGTCCGTTCGCCTCTGCCGGCGTGGCTATCGTGGTAATATAGCTTGTGGACAGGTCGGGTGGCGGCTCAATGAAACCGATGGTCACATAGGCTTGCGTGGTCGAGCCGGCAGTGTCGAGAGGAGACCATACATTAGTTTTCGTGTTCAGCACCTGCGCCTGCACCTGGACCGATCCCACGACCGCACTGCTGTAATTAGCGGTCGCATAGCCATTGACGATTTCGGTAGAGTCAACCAGGGTAGCCGTCCCTGTCTGGATGGTGAACAGGATGGTGCCGCTCGTAAGCAGCTGACCGTCATCTCCATATACCACTGCCTCGACCTGGTCCTGGTTGCCGCTGCCGGCAATCACGGGGGTTACGGTCGTCGTAAGGTAGCTGGCCGCCGGATTGGGCTGCGGCTGTATGAATTGAACCTGAAGGGTGTTGACAGAACTTCCAAGCTGAGTCAGTTGTATCGTTGTACCACCATACGTTGCGGTCGCCTGCACAGTGTACCACCCCGCCGTAAAACTGGTAAGACCGACAGTGGAGGTCCCGTTAGCGCCCCCCGAGGGATAGGCTGTTGTTGTATTCTGTGTAGTAGTCGTTGAGACCTTAAAAATAGCGCCGCTTTGGACGCTCCAATCGACTGCAGCTGCATTGATCAAATTGCCATACTGGTCATAAATATAAGCCTCCACCACGTCCTCGGCTGTACCATCTGCATCAGCCGGACTGCTGACAACTGTAAAATAGCTTCGTGACGGATCGGGCGGAAATGGAGCGGCAATAAAAGTGACACTTGTAGTGGCAATGGTGGTCGTCCCCTCGTCGATAGTCACCGGGTAGGTTCCCACTGTCGGAATGGCAAATGCAAACTTGGCGACACCGTTCTGGTCTGTTGTGGCATATACCGTAATGCCATCGACCGTGGCAGTTATTGACGTATCTGCCACGACCGGGTTCAGGGTGACTTCGATACTATCAGCCTGGCCATTACCCACCACGGAACTATCCTTTAAGATGGTTATCGCCGGAGCGCCAAAACTCGTAGGAGAGTGCATCTTGACCGTAAAGGCCAGCAAGAAAAAACTCATTAACCCAACAGCCAGCTCCAGCATCCCTATGAAAGGAACCCTGGTATTTCTACCGGGCGTAACTGATGAGTTATTATTATTCATATTCAGGTTCATTGGATACGGAATTAACCTGACACAACGATCACGCTACTGACCATGTCAGAATCTGCACAACTATAGATAGGCGTGATACCGGCCGTTAAGAAAGGACCGTGACAAGGCCACTATTTACAGAAGTGGTTGATTCGCAGCATGGAGAGTATCGCTGCCTGCTTGTCACTTTTTAGTGCATAGCCGGAACGGACGAATGGTTGTGTAAGGTTTGGGTTTCATAATAATTGGGTTTTTAACTTGGTCTTCTTCGGTATCGGATTTTTACTATCGTAACCTAACCTATTATAAAGGCTTTATAGGTAAATTTATTGTACAAATGCGGGATATAATTTAGACCGGATAAGACATTACAATCATAACACGCGTATAATACTCTATCAATCAACAGAAATGTCTTATATGGTTTGCCTGTAATTTTTACAGGAGTACTAATAAAAGACAAGCCCTCTAAAAATCACGAGGGCAGGCTCCAACCCTCCCTGTAATTTCGTTTGACGAAGGAGTTTGCGTCTTCGAAATTGGTGATTCTCATATTGTTACCATCCCACAATAATTTAATATGCCGACCGGGAAAGTCGTAACCCTTACCATCCGCCTTAGGCTTACGCACCTGGTAGCTGCGGATCGCCAGATTACCCATTAGCACCGTTTCGGTCAAAGGACCGGCCACCTTGAAGTTAGAGCTTAGGTTCTTTTCCTTGTCACTGCCATAACCCGCCATGGCAGCCTCTATCCACGCCTGGTAATGACCATAGTCATCGGCGCCGGGTACCCGCGCAATCGTCTGCGGCACGACCGTCCCGGCCGTCCGCGAGGTGGGCAGCAGCTGCGGATTACGGCCATAGGTGGCGCACATCATCTTGCCTTTGCTGCCGATAAATAAAGTTCCGTTGTCGCCGTCGCCGAAGATTTCATCGGGTCCCAGCTCGTCGGGTCTCTCAGGCTGTATCCCGCCATCCATCCAGTGCAGCTTGATATCGGGCTTGCCATCCGCCCCCTTGAATTTTAAAGTGATGTGGGAAGAAGGCGGACAGCTGTCCGGGAAATAGCCCGCCTGGAATTCTCCGACGTAAACACCTCCCACGCTGCATTGCGCCTCCGTAGGATAGCCCAGCCCCAGCACCTGGAAGGCAGGAGCAATGATATGACAGCCCATGTCGCCCAGCGCACCGGTGCCATAATCCCACCAGCCCCGCCAGTTGAAGGGCACGAGATTGTCCACGTAATCTTTATAGGGGGCCGTGCCCAACCATAAGTTCCAGTCCAATTCGGCAGGCACCGTCGCCTTTTGACTCGGCCATTGGATCCCCTGCGGCCATACGGGCCTGTTAGTAAAGCAGAAAACCTCCGTCACATCGCCGATCACCCCGGCACGATACCAGTCAATCAGTTGGCGGACACCGTCCCCTGAAGCGCCCTGGTTGCCCATCTGGGTGACCACTTTGTAGCGCGCCGCCGCCTGCGTCAGCAGCCGGGCTTCATAAATATCATGTGCCAATGGTTTCTGTATATACACATGTTTGCCCAATTGCATGCAGGACATACCGATGACGGCATGCATGTGATCCGGCGTGGAAATGGAAACGGCATCCACGTGCTGGTGCTCTTTATCGAGCATCTCCCGGTAGTCCTTGTAGTATTTTGCGGTGGGAAACTTGTTGCGGTTCTTGGCGGCCCGTCTGTCATCCACATCACAGAGAACAGCTATTTCTGCCTTGCCGGTGCCATAGAAGTAGTTGATATCCGAATCGCCCTTGCCACCTACCCCTACCGAGGCGACGATCAGTTTATCACTCGGGGCGGTATACCCCTTACCTCCTAATACATGACGGGGAATGATGTATAGCCCCGCAGCCGTCACCAATCCTTTTTTCAGGAAATTCCGGCGAGAATCGTTAGATGAATTCGCGTTCATGAAGCTAATGTACCATCACCGAATCAATTATCTTTCGGAATGGCGATATATTTTTTGCCTGAAAGGATCTGCCGGACGGCCCACAGCAATTCGTCGGGAGCGGCATCTTTGCCCAGATACCCACTGGCGCCGGACTGCAAGGCACGAAAAGCATGCTGTTCCTTTGTATACAGGCTAAGGATCAGCACCGGAAGCGCAGGAAAATCCTGCCGGATCTGCTGCAAGGCAAGATAACCTCCTCTGTCCGGCTGGGGAAGATCGGAAATGATCATATCCCAAGGGGTACTTTTCAGCTTTTCCGTCCACTCCTCGCCTTCTTCGATCTCTCCGATTTCCGCATTGGGGTAGTNNAATCATCAGCCAATAAAATCCTGATCATAAATTGTCATTAAGTTATGAGATAGAGCAAGACAGGTAAAAAAGGGGTGCTACCGGCGGAGCCTTAACCAGGCGTAATAGAGGAACAAGATACACGAATTGTCTAAAATACAATAGACAACCACTAAGTAAATACCATTAGAGTCTTTAATTTTTGACAATTATCAACCTCGCAAACGCGGCCTTTATCCACCGCAAAAGCCCGTTCGGACTCTTTTTTTTATTAGTCCAACCGCACAGCCTTATTCCTCCAACCGCACCGCTTTTTTGACTAAATTATGCCCCCAACACACTGAGCCCTTATGAGTAGTAAAATATATCTCGCCACGTTATTGCTGGTCCTCGTCACGTCAACATTGACTGCACAGGATTCCATTGTGATCGGCGACCTCATCTCCGCCGAAAAGCTCTTCGATCTCCGGTTCACCGATGTCAAGCGCGACTCTATTCTCAGCGGACTATCCGACCACCGCGAATTATACCGGTACCTGCACGGTCACGATCTGCCCAACGATATACCCCTGTCACTGGCTTTCAGCCCGCTGTTGCCCGGGACGCATTACGATGCCCGGCAAAAACCGATACAATGGACGATACCGGCGGAAGTAGTCCTGCCGGCCAATCATGACGATCTGGCTTATTATTCACTGTATGAACTGGCTTCGCTGATCAAAAGAAAGAGGATCAGTTCGGTGGAGCTGACAAAATTCTTCCTGGACCGGCTGAAAAAATACGGCCCTATTTTGCATTGTGTCATCGAACTGACGGAGGACAGCGCGCTGGCCCAGGCCCGCCGGGCCGATGCCGATCTCGCCCGGGGAGTCTACCGCAGCCCATTGCAGGGCATCCCCTATGGGATCAAAGACCTTTTTGCAGTAAGGGGGACTCATACGACCTGGGGAACACCGCCCTACAAGGATCAGTTGATCAACCAAAACGCTTATGTAGCCGATCAACTGGAGGAGGCAGGCGCTGTATTAGTGGCAAAGCTGTCATTAGGCGAGCTGGCCGAAGACGACGTTTGGTTTGGAGGCCTCACCCGAAATCCCTGGAACCCTTCGACAGGCTCGGGCGGCAGTTCGGCCGGCTCAGCTTCGGCAACCGCAGCCGGGCTGGTACCATTCGCCATCGGTACGGAGACGTACGGGTCCATCGTAGATCCGTCCATGCGCTGTGGCGTCACCGGCCTCCGGCCAACCTTCGGCAGCATCGCGCGTACAGGCTGTATGGCCCTGTGCTGGAGTTCGGACAAGGTCGGAATCATCGCCCGAAGCGCGGAAGACGATGCCATGGTATTCACCTATCTCCATGGAGGTGACAGCACGGACGCCTCCTCGCGGACGATGCCCTTCAATTATACCGGAAAGATCAACCTGTCCCGGATGAAAATCGCCTATGCCCGCAACTACATCGATACGCTGAACGAGAACAGCCCCGAAAAACAAACGCTGCTCATCCTGAAAAAAATGGGCGCCAGGTTGACCCCCGTGGATTTCCCGGACGATCTGCATGGCAATGATATCCTATCCCTGATCATCGGAGTGGAATCCGCGGCTGCCTTCGATAAACTGACGCGAAGCAACCGGGATGACGAGATGGTCCAGCAGAACAAGGACCGGTGGCCCAATACCTTTCGTACAGCCCGATTCGTGCCGGCAGTAGAATATGTAAACGCCTGCCGGATGCGAACTGTCATTATGCAAAAAGTAGATCCGTTCATCGCTCAGTACGATATCATCGTTGCCCCGCCCGAGACAGGAGACCAATTGGCCATTACCAATCTTACCGGCCATCCGTCTGTCACCTTGCCGGTAGGCTACCACCCCGACGGCACGCCGGGAAGCATCAGCTTCATCGGTCAGCTATACGGCGAGGCCG
>PMUF01000504.1 GCA_003167015.1 Chitinophagaceae bacterium
ATATCATCCCTGCCAGTCAGATCAACTTCAACTACCTGTTCACCAATGCAGAGCTGCAGACATCGGGTAATACCGATGGCAACGGATACGAGGACTGGCGGAATAACCTGATCTATTCTTCCTGCATGATCCAGCATCTGTCTTCCACTCAATCTTATTGGGACGGTGATAAGTATTTGTACAGCGCCACCTACAATTCGGCCTACTGGGACGAGAATTATCCCAATGCGATCGCGAATATGGTCGAAGTGATGCACCAGGTCATGAACGACAGCACACAAGCCAACTTCTACCAGATCTGCAGGATATTCAAAGTCTTCATGTTCCAGCGCATGACCGACATGTACGGCGACTGTCCTTATTCGCAGGCCGGGCTAGGTGAAATCGACGGCATTACAACCCCTGTCTACGACCTCCAGCAGGATATTTACACAGACATGTTCAATGAGCTGCAGGATGCGGCGGGTAAGCTGAATACGAATGCGGTCAACAGCATCGGGGCAGCCGATCTGCTGTATGGGGGCGATGTGCCCTCCTGGCAGCGGTTTGCCTGGTCCGAAATGGTAAGGCTGGCCATGCGGCTCGTCAAGGTTAACCCGACCCTCGCGCAGCAATGGGTGGCAACGGCGGTGCAGGGTGGCGTCATGCAAAGTAACGGTGACAATGCCATCGTTCAGCACCAGAATGTAACGGGTACGACGGTGGTCAATGGTACGGGGCTGGTCCTGATCGGCAATGATCCCAACAGTTCCCGCCTCAGCCAGACATTTGTCAATTTCCTGCTTAGTTCCAACGATCCACGGCTGCCTTACCTGGCCACTGTTTGTATGGATCCCAGTTCACCCACCGATCTGGGAGACACGGCCTGCGCCGACCAGTTGGGGCAGCCGAACGGCTATGACCCTCCGGGCAGCGGTACCCCCTTCGATCTGACCGGCGCCCCCGGCTGGCCCGGTAACCAGAACACCTATTCGGTCGTTAACCGGTACACTTTTGCGCGGCTGGATGCGCCGACGTTCTTTGTCACCTATGCTGAAACGCAGCTGCTGCTGGCAGAGGCAGCCGCCAGGGGCTGGATCGGCGGCAATCCCGCAACCTATTATACGAATGGCGTGCAGGCGGCCATGCAGCAACTGGCCGCGCAGGCGGGGGCGGGCCCCGCCGACCCGACGATCAATTCCTGGTTACAGTCACATCCTTATAATCCCTCCCAGGGTTTGCAACAGATCAATGACCAATACTGGGTGGCAGGCTTCATGGATGAAAATGAATGTTTTGCCAACTGGCGGCGCAGCGGATACCCGTTGCTGACCCCCGTGAATTATCCCGGCAATGTCACCGGCGGCACCATCCCCCGCCGCTTTACCTATCCCCAGACAGAAGCCTCCGCCAATACGACCAATTATAATGCGGCCGTCTCCCGGCTCGCCGATGGCGACAAGATGACCTCCCGGATATGGTGGGACCAATAGGAGGTATAAGAGGTCCCAGCCGTCTTGCGAAAAAAATGTAGCAGAATAACATTACAGCCGTCGCTTCCGCGACACCTATAGGGTATCCCTCGGGGGATACCTTCTATTTTATCAAAATAAACGCTGCAAAAAAATGAGAAAATCTAACCTCAGTCGTCGAATGATCGGCTGTCTTTTGGGGATGCAACTTTTCTGTTTCGTTGCCGCCCGCTCGCAAAGCACGTATGCTTATTCGGCCCCAAGCAGACAAGCCTTGCAACAAAAGAGCCCCGGCGACAGTAAGCCCGGCGACAACGCCCGGAAACAAACCTTGTTCAGTACTATCACCGGTACGGTGATTGGGGCCGACGGAAAGCCCGTTCCCGGCGTCAGTGTCACCGTCAAAGGCGCCGGCAGGGGTACTTCTACCAATGCGGCCGGTGCATTCAGCATCGAAGCGAATAAAGGCGACGTGCTGGTGTTCTCCTATATCGGTTACACCACCCAAGAGGTCGCGGTATCCTCTTCCTCTCTTTCCATCACCCTGCTGGCCGACAATAAGCAGCTCAGCGAAGTGGTCGTCACGGCCCTGGGTATCCAGCGTCAGGCCAAGTCGCTGACTTATTCTGTCCAGAAGGTCGGCAATGATCAGCTGACGACGGTTCAGGATGCCAGCTTCGTCAACAGCCTTACCGGTAAGGTAGCCGGTATCGTGATCGCCAAAAGCTCTTCCGGTATCGGCGGTTCGACCCGCGTTACGCTGCGCGGTAATCACTCGACGCGTAATAACCAGCCCCTGTATGTGGTCGATGGGGTGCCCCTGGTGAATTTTTCACCCGCACAGCCGGGAGATGAATTCGGGCAGTCCGGTGTCGGGTATGTAGGTCTGGACGGAGGCGATGGGATCTCCAATATGAACCCTGACGATATAGAGAGCGTCACCGTGCTGAAAGGCGCATCTGCTGCGGCTCTCTATGGCAGTGCTGCCGCCAACGGAGTGATCCTGATCACGACGAAGAAAGGCAAGGCAGGCAAGACGAGAGTGGATGTATCTTCTTCCCTCACCCTGGACAGCCGGATGTACAAGACTCCGCTGCAATTCAAATATGGTCAGACAACGACGCCCTCCCTCGGAAATCCGGGCAGCCTGGATAGCTGGGGTAGCGTCGTCAATGCTCCCGACCATGTCGATCCTTTCTTCCAGACGGGGTCCAGCAATTTTAACTCGATAGCGATCTCCGGCGGTACAGACAAGTCCCAGACCTATCTGTCCTATTCTTTTACAGATAACACGGGAGTTATCCCGACGGTGTCTCTCAACAGGCACAATCTGAATTTCCGGCAGACGACCAAATACTTCGACGACCGGCTGACCTCTGATATCAATGTGATGTTTATCAACCAGGACGCCCATAACCGTCCGCCCAGCGGCGTATATGACAATCCCCTTACGGGCTTGTATCTTTTCCCGCGTGGATTGAACTTCAACCAATACAAACAGTATTCGGTGTATTCGCCTTTGCGCAATACGGGCATTCAGAACTGGTGGGATGCGAACTATGACAGCACCCAGGTCTATGGCAGTGCCTGGAACAGCAGCAACAGTGCCAACGAGCAGAACCCGTACTGGATATTGCACCGGACAACCACCGACAATGATCTCAACCGGATCTACTCCAATCTGTCACTTAACTATAAACTGAACAGCTGGCTGAATCTCCAGCTGCGGGGTAACGTCGATAAATCCTGGAACACGATCGACCAGAAGGCCTTTGCCACCACCTCCACGGTGTTGACGGCCGCCAACGGCGGTTATAATGTGCTGAATGCAACTAATACACAATATTATTCCGACCTGTTGCTGTCGGCCAACCACAAGCTGACCCGCGATCTGGGCCTCAGCGCTACTGCCGGCGTGGCCATCAATGACCAGACGACGGACCAGACAGACATCGGCACGAAGAACAGCGGTAACGGCCTGGCTTTCGCCAACGTCTAAATCGTGAATAACATCCTGCCTGCCGCTATCCAGGTCAACCCCACCTATACCCATAAGCAGGTGCAATCGGCCTTTTTAACGGCCCAACTGAACCTGAAGGATTTTCTTTACCTGGATCTCAGCGGACGTAATGACTGGTCGTCTTCCATGGCCTATACCCCGGTTGTCAATCGCGGCTTCTTTTATTGGTCTGCCGGTCTGACCGGCGTGCTGAGCGATATGGTACGCCTGCCTGATCCCATCAGTTTCGCCAAGGTCCGGGTATCTTACGCCGTGGTGGGTAATGATGCCGATGCATACGCCAGCAACCCGCCGGAATTCACGATCGACAATCAGAATGGCCTCGTGACCAATGGCACGGGTCCGGAGCCCGGCACATATCTCAAGCCGGAAAGTAACCGTTCCTTCGAAGTCGGTACGGCATGGCGGTTCTTCAATGACAGGGCAGGGTTCGACTTTACCTATTATCTGAATAACAATCTTCATCAGTACATAACGACAGAAGCCCCCGCAGGAGCTGCGGAGAATCAATATGGTTATGCTTATACCACCTGGGCGCTGAATGCAGGAAATATCCGCAACCAGGGTGTTGAATTATCGGTAGACGTCACTCCGGTCAAGGAGCGTCACCTGACCTGGACGAGCACCGTTAATTATGCCTTTAACAAGAACCTGATCGTATCGATCTCCGATCCTTCGGTCAAATCTTCTACTGACTATCAAACGTTAACGGGCATCGGCAATCTGCTGTATGCCTCCTATATGAAACAAGGCGGTCAGTGGGGTGATATTTATGGATACTACTTCGAGCGGAATGCCAGCGGCGCCATTGTGGTCAATTCGAGTGGAGCCCCTCAGGAAGGAACAGATACATCTGCCAATCCTCCCGTGGGCAACCCTGCCCTGAAGAAACTGGGTAACCCGATGCCCAAGTTTACCCTGGGTTGGAGCTACTCCTTCACCGTTGATCGTTTTGTGCTGAACGTCCTCTTCGACGGAAAATTCGGCGGTCAGGTGATGAGCGTGACCCAGGCCTATCTGGACTTTAATGGCGACAGCAAGGCGAGTCAGATGGCGCGGGATCGCGGAGGGGTATATGTAAACGCCGTCAGTGCCAGTGGTACCAAATTCGGCGCCATTAATCCACAAACCTGGTATACGACAGTAANNGCACTTTCCGGTATCTCCGAGAACTATATCTATAGCGCTACCAATATCCGGCTGCGGGAAGCGAGCCTGGCCTACCAGATCCCTACCAAAGCTAAATGGGTGAAGGGGCTCAGCGTATCGGTGATCGGCAGAAATCTTTTCTTCGTTGAAAGGAAGGCGCCTTTCGATCCCGAGATCTCCAGTGCGACCAACAACGGCCTGCAGGGCGTAGATACCTTCGGTCAGCCCAGCACCCGGAGCGTCGGAGCCAGCGTAAAATTTGGTTTCTAATTGAGTACATTAAAATCAAGAACAATGACAAGGATAAACAAACTACTGATTGCATTGACGGCGATAGCCGCCGCAGGCCTGGGTAGTTGCACCAAACAATTTGATTCGATCAATACGAACCCCGATGGGCTCTATCCGTCGCAGGTAGCTATCGACTATCAGAACCTGGGTTCGCCATTGAATCAGGCTCAGCTGAATATTCTGAATTATATCGACTATAACTACCAGGTCCAGCAGAACCTGAATGCCGATATCTTTTCGGGATTCATGATGTCATCTACGCCGTTCAATGGCAATATCAATAATACTACCTATAGCCTCGTACCCGGGTGGAATTCGACCGCCTGGGATCTGGCCTACAGCAATGTCATGGCGCCGATCGCGACGGTTTTGCAGGCGACAGCCGGGAATCCGCAATACGCTCCTTTTTATGCCTGGGCCAAATTGCTCCGCGTAGAGGCCATGCACCGGGTATCCGATATCTATGGCCCGATCATCTATTCGCATTACGGCACCACCAATTCTGACGGTAGTGTGACCTATGATTCCCAGGAGGCTGCCTATACCGAATTTTTCAGCGACCTGGATTCTACGATCTCCGAATTCGACGCAGCCCTTGCCGCCGCTCCGACCAGCCCGGCGCCCTTTGCCCAATTCGACCTCGTGTACGGCGGCAGCTATCAGCAATGGATCAAGTTCGCCAATACGCTGCGTCTGCGCCTCGCCATCCGGGTCTCCCTGATCGATCCTACGCTGGCACAAACAGAAGGCGAAAAGTCGCTCGCTGACGCGAACGGCCTCTTAAGCGTCGCCGCAGATAATGCCTACGTCAATATCGGTTCCAACGAAAACCCGATCACGCTGATCGCCGTTGCCTATGGAAATATCAATATGGGTGCGCCCCTGCTGTCTTATATGAACGGCTACAATGACCCACGGATCTCCCAATATGCTCAAAAGGCTACTGATCCGGCCGTCGCAGGCCAGTATATCGGTATCCGCCAGGGCATCCAGATCGATGCCAACGGCCGCTATGCCGGTTATTCTCTGCCGGTGAATTTTCCCAATGAGCTGCTGCTCATGACAGCGGCGGAGGCCTGGTTCCTCAAAGCCGAGGCCGCTCTTCGCGGTTGGACCGGTGCGGGCGACGCGGGGACGGACTATACCACGGGCATTACGACGTCCATGAACCAATACGGTATAGGTGCTGCCGCTGCAACGGCCTATATAACTAACACTACTCTCACCGAACAGCCCTATATCGATCCCAAATCCATAGTCGCCGATCAAAACAATGTGACAACCGGCTCGCCCTATCTGAGTACGATTCCTGTGGCATGGAACAGTTCCGATCCTTTCCAAACCATGTTGCAGAAGATCATCACCCAGAAATGGATCGCCATGTTCCCGGAAGGAGAAGAAGCCTGGGCTGAATTCCGCCGTACGCTCTATCCCACCTTATTCCCGGTGATCGTCAACAACAGCGGCGGGACGATTTCAACCACGGAGTTCATCCGGCGCCTGCCGTTTGCTTCCGATGAATATAGCACCAACCCGACTGGCACGCAGGGCGCCATCACCTTGTTGGGTGGGCCCGACAACGGCGGCACACCTCTATGGTGGGATACCAATCCCCACTAAGAAAGTCAACGATAAATATTCCTGTGAAAATACCGCAGTGGCCTCCGAACGTTCGGGGGCCATTGTCTTTATAGCATGGAAGGGGCTACGCCGAATTCCTTCTTGAAGCTATAGGAGAAGTGGGACAGGTTCTCAAAGCCTACATTGAGATACACATCCACCGGCTTCTGACCTTTTTCGCGGATCTGGTAGTAAGCCTCTGTCAGCCTTTTCTTCAGCAGCCACTGCGTCGGCGGCTGACCGAAGAGCTTCTGGAAATCACGCTTGAACCCCGCCAGGCTGCGTCCCGTCAGCCGCGCGAATTGCGCCGAGGGGATATTGTACATATAGTTTTGATTCATGAACGCTTCGAGGTCGATCTTGTAAGGCTCGGAAAAATCAAAAAAGAAATCCTTCAACGTCGGATCATGTCTCAGCAACAATTCAAGGGCTTCGCGCGTCTTGATATCCGACATCGTATCGCTCAACGGCGCCGGAAAGTTGAAATCGGGCAGGAGCGAATCAAAATATCCTTTCAGGAAAGGGTCGAAAGGCAGTTCCCGCATCGGCTCACCTGTATATCTTTCTACCGGTCCGATCTTATTTTCTACACTGTACCGCCGCAAAAAAGCCTGGTCGAAAAAAATATTGACCGACCTGAACTCTCCGCCCGGCGGGGGTACCTTCACGGTTTTCAGCAGTGTATGGCGGCGTACCAACCCGACCATCGGGGCTTTGACGATCACCGTATCCCCGTTGCTGTAAACATGGGTCTCCCCCGAGATGAAATAGCCCAGCGTATGTTCGGGGGTGAACTGCTCATAACCCCGCGTCGTCTGCTGATAGCAGGAATACAGCAGATTATTGACCTGTGCAATGCATGTTTCTTTCATGATCTGACGGCATTATTTGATCTGGCTCATCATCATCTTGTCGAACATCCGGTCCGACAGAACTTTTTTCATCAGCATGGCAGGCCTGGCCATAAAGCCACCCAAATAGCGGGTCTTCGGCTTTTTGGCATCGATGGCCTGCTTCACCAGCCTGGCGATGACGCCGGGTCCGGGTACTTTGTTGTCAACGGCTGCCATTCCGGAGGCGAACTTTTTCGCCTGTGTCTCGTATACCGTGCCGTCGGAAGACTTCTCCAGATGGGTCATGGCGATGGCACCCCATTCCGACTTGATCCCGCCGGGTTCGATCACCACGACATCGATGCCGAACGGTTCGACCTCTGACCGTAAGCTGTCGCTGAGCCCTTCCAATGCAAATTTACTCGCATGATACCAGCCGCCGAAGGGCATCGCCATTTTCCCGCCGATAGAACTGATATTGATGATCCTTCCGTATTGCTGCGAACGCATGGAGGGTAGCACCAGCTGAATGAGCCTTGCCGCACCCAGCACATTCACTTCCAGCTGATACCGGGCCTCGGCCATGGGCACGTCCTCGATGGCCCCGTAGGAGCCGAACCCTGCATTGTTGATCAGCACATCGANNCCCAGCTGCCGGAGATCATTCATTTTATCCAGCCTCCTGGCGGCGCCATAGACAATATGACCGTCCTGCAGTAATCGTTTGGCGAATTCTTTGCCCATTCCGGCAGAGGCGCCGGTGATCAGTATGACTTGCTTACCCTGTTTCATTGGTTTGTTTTTATGAAACAAAGTTAGTCTTTCCGGTACCGCCCTGGTTTGGTCAGTAGCTCAGATCCGCTTTGGTCATTAGCTCAACCTAAACACCACGGCATGCTGCCCGACCACTTTATGCTGTAAAGCCGCAGGTATCTCGATGACCATCTTCTTCCCATCCTCATGCCATTTGACTTTTCCTTTGACCCCGAGGATGCTGATCTTGCTGCCGGCCCGCGGGGTAAACCTGTCGATCGTTATCTGAGCCGGCAGGGTAACGTCGCTGCCATCGCTGAGATAAAAGGCATAGACGGTCAGACTGTCTTTGGACTGGGTCAGGAATACGTGATCCGAAGAATAGGGCCGGATAGGCCGGCTGCCGTAGATGCCTTCGCCATTGATGGTCATCCATGCGCCGTTATCCTTTAGCCGTGCATAGGCCGTATCATCCCAGTCGCCTTCTGGAGAGGGGCCGATTTT
>PMUF01000031.1 GCA_003167015.1 Chitinophagaceae bacterium
ACAGATTTTTTACCCAGCATCTTCTGCGTGAAGTTATACGTCAACCGGACTTCCCGCAATTTGGCGAAGGTGCGGCTGATCATATAATATTCGTCGAAGTTCGAGCCGAGGCTGCTGGACAGATAGCTCTGGACCGTTGTAGGCGTCGTGTTGGTGGCGAAGGCGACGGATTTCAGGTTGGTGATTTGGCCACCGCTGTAGGAGGGCGTACCGCCGGTGATAACTACACCTTTACCCACATAACCAGGGGTAGGCGCCACGGTTCCCTGGTTTGTCGATTCCCATTCCTGGTTGCGGGCGACACCGAGGGCGCCCTGGTCTGATTCGATAGCCGTACCGCCATTCATCGCGTGATACCAGACGTCGTCATAGATCTTTCCGCCTACGCGACCGTCAAACTGGAAGCTGAGGCTCCAGTTCTTATACGTGAATCGGTTGTTGATGCCGAAAGAATATTTGGGATCGAGGTAGCCCAGCAATTTGTAATTGCTGATGCCGGAGGGGGCGCCGAGGGGGCCGCCATTGGAGTAAACGATATTTCCTGATCCGTCCCTGACGAAAGCGGTGCTATAGAAGGCATCGAGACGATCGCCGTCCTTGAAGACGTGGGTACCGTTACTTCCGCTGCCGATCTCGATAGAGGATTGTCCGTTGCCGATGGAATGCAATGTCTCTCTGTAGGTAGACCAGTTGACGAGAATATTCCAGGCAAAATTGCGGCTGCGTACGGGGGTCAGGTTCAAAATGGCTTCCCAGCCTTTTTTTAGCGAGGTGACCGCGTTGACGAGTTGGGTCGAGTAAGTCGTGGACGACGGAACGGGCAATGCATAGATCAGCGGGCCATTCAGACTTTCATAATAGGTCAGGTTCAATCCTGCCCTGCCTTTGAACATCTGGTATTCGAGGCCAGCCTCATAGGATTTGACGTCAAAGGGTTTTAGGCTGGGATCGGACTTGGTTGTAGAATAGGATACAGAGGTCTCATTGTTGTAATACGTGGTCAGGCTATAGGCGCTCTGGTTCTGATAGGTCGGGCCGTCGTAGGCCGTATATTGTTCAAAGCCATAGCCCAGGAGGCCGCCGTTGAGCGTATTGCCTGTCAGGGCGTAATAGGCTGAACCTTGCTGAGGCCTGGTCAGGCCGCCCTTCACGTCTGCGAAGGAGACCCTGAATTTCAGCAGGTCAACAGACGCCGGTAAATGAATATAGTCACCGACGGAGGTGGCCAGGGATACAGAGGGATAGAAGAAGGTATTGCTGTTAGAGGGCAGTGTAGAAAGATTGTCCACGCGGCCGGTCGTAGATAAATACACGTAATTCTTATAGGAAAGGTCCACCGCATAATATCCGCTGTATACCTGCATCCTGGAACCCCAGTTATACACGAGCGCGGGATTCTGGGAGTTGGTCAGGCTATATACACCCGGAATAGCGAGGTCCTTGGTGGTGGCGTAAGTGGAGGTATATTCAAAGGAGCGTTCGCTGGTTCCGAGGTTAGCATTGAGGAAGAACCCTCCGGCCGTCTTCTTATACGTCAGCAGGAGGTCCGTATTGTTCTCGGTGAGCGTGCGACGGTCTTCGCGGTAGTCGCCGTACCAACCCGGATAATACCAGGACAGGTACTGGTTGAGGATGGTTCCGGCAGGTACTTTTTCTGTCAGCAGTTGGCTCCAGGTGGTGATCTGGCTGCGGAAGGCGAGGCTGAGGTCTTTGCTGAAATTATAGGTCAGCCGGGCGAAGCCGTAGATATCCGTTTTGGTCTTGCCGCGCAGCCACTCATGGGCCATAAAGTANNCCCTGGGGGCCTTTGTAATAATCCTTCAGGTCCCTGACATCATAGTCGCCGGGGCCATACACGTTGAACATGTAGACATAGCTGTTCGGGCCATAGTCGGCGTCGGGGATATTCGGAGAATACTGTTCGTTGAGGTTGAGGGTGGCATCCACCTTCAATTTGGGGCTGATGGAATAATCGGCTGCCAGGTTCAGGTTGTCCATGTTGATCTTGGTAGTAGGGGCCTGACCTTTCTGATACATGTGTGAATAGGAAATGCGGATATCGTAATTGCTGCCGGAAGTGGACAGCGATACGTTATCGGTAGAGAGCAATCCCGGCTGCAGGAAATGGGCGAGGTTATTTGTCCCTTTGGTCAGGTATGGGGTAGGTGTCCACGTGCCGGTGGTGGCGTTATATGGGCTGTTGTATTGGGTAACCAGCTGGCCGTCTGTCCTGGGTCCCCAGATGGCCAGGCGCTGACCATAGTCATACAGCGTCTCTCCAGCCAGCAGGCCGGCTGTATATTCATAGGCATAGCTGGACCCGCGGCCGAACTGATACTGGTCCTTGGGGAGGACGGTGAATCCGCTCTGCACCATGTTGCTGGAATTGAAATCCACTTCCCAGCCCTTGGAGGTGCGGGAACCCTGTTTGGTGGTAATGATAATGGCGCCATTTTGACCGCGGAAACCATATAGGGCGGCGGCGTTGGGTCCTTTCAGTACGTTGACGGATTCGATGTCGTCTGCATTCACGTTCCAGGTATCCGAGCTGATGGGTACGCCGTCTACGACGATCAGAACATCCTTGTTCCCGCGCAGGACGATATTGGGCCTGCCGTACATTTCCGGCGAGGTGCCGATGTCCAGACCGGCCACTTTACCTTCGAGCTGGCTGAATACGTTCGGGTCCCTGGCTTTAATTAGTTCTGCTCCTTTCACTTCCTGGATCGAATAACCGATCCGCTTAGCTTCCCTTCTGATCCCGAGGGCTGTGACGACCACTTCCGACAGTACCCGGTCCGATTCGACCAGGGAGACATTCAGGTTAGGGTGATTGGCGGGGAATTCCTGCGGGGTATACCCGATCGAAGAGAATACCAGCATGGCATCGTCGGCGTCGACGGCCAGTTTGTAATTTCCATCGGCGTCGGTCAAAACCGCTTTATTGGTGCCTTTGATCTGGACACTTACGCCGGAGATGCCGACACCGCCGGAGGTCACCCGGCCAATGATGGTCCTGCTCTGTGCAAAGACAGGACTGCCTGTGAACAAAAAGCCTAGCAGCACCAGAAAAAGGACTGCTGAATGCATCAATTTTTGTCTCATTGTGTTTTGATTGATTTTTAGAGATTTTTTGAACTATCGGGGCATGACGCTGCAAAGGCAGCGATTAAAGCGTTTCCTCCTTCCTCCAGGGGACCATCGTTCCGGATGCTGATGTAGCCGGCGGCGGTAGCTGTTATGGAAGGCTGGCGTTGAATTCTTTGCTGTATTTCGATGGTTGATTCTCTGCCTCTGTTCTCCAATCTTTGACGGATGATTTCCGGGTCGGCTTCTATGACCACTGCCACGAGGTTAGGATAGCATTCGGCCGCCACCGGCAGATACTGGCGCGAGCCGTTGACGACGACGTCGAGGCCTTTGTCCATCCAGGTATCGATTTCCCTGCCGATGCCGTAGGAGAGGCCGTGGCTGACCCAGTCCAGGGCGAACAGGCCTTTATCTTTGCGGAGGCTGAATTCTTCGGGGCTGATATATATATGGTTCTCATTGCCTTGCTTCGCGGGGCGGGTAATATAGCGATNNCCGTTGATGTGCGTCCTGGCATAGTCCATCAGTGAATCTTTTCCGACGCCGGAAGCGCCTACGACGTAAAATAGCTGCGACATATAATGCAGTTAGTATTAATCCGGTATATGGTCAAGGACAAGGTGCAACCACGGGTGGCAACATCATCGTGGTTTGAATGCCGAAATGATCACTGGGGTACAGACCGGTCGGGTCCGGCCTGTCGAGAACGGTCTTTGCATGGATAATGGATGG
>PMUF01000499.1 GCA_003167015.1 Chitinophagaceae bacterium
CGATTTTCAGAACTCCATCCTGGGTGACGCCCTTTTTAATTCCATTTTTTCGGTACGCCAGCCGGATTGGTTCCTGCACGCCCGTAGCGACCATTCGGATATTAATTTGAAGCCGGTTGAATTCCTTCGCCGGCTTGATGGCTTCCGATTTCATGCCGTTATCGGCAGAAAGATTCCCGAGATTTTTACCCGAAAACACAATGGAAGCGCCACCGAATTCTATTTCGACCTGATCCATAAATTGTTGGTCTTGCATCCCTTGACGGAGGATACCCACTATCACTTGTTCCTCAGCCAACGGCAAAGCAATACCGACCAGCGGTTCTCCCAGGCTTTTGAAAAGGTTTTAACGACGGAAAGCAAAGGCAGGAACATACCCTACAAATGTACGGTCGTACGCAGCCGGGATTTTCCGGAATTGAGCGTGGCAGATTATCTCTTATGGGCCCTCCAACGGTATATTCTACAAGGCGAGAAGCGGTATTTTGCCGCCATGGAGCACCACTACGAACAGATCTTAGATGTCTATGAAGACGATGGCAACGGAAGGCTGTACACCCGGAAAGATCAATTTGAATTGGAAAAGGCTTCTCCTTTTGTAGTAGGGGCAAAAAAATAACGCTTCTTCAAGGTACCGTGCCAATACTGGCAACCTCCACAGGGCGTGGGTTTATGAAACCTTGAGAAAACGTCCAACACAAAGATAAGCAAATTATTGGTATTTCGCTAGCATTTTTACTGATCATCTGATCATCACCTCTTCAAAAACCCTTGCAGCCCCATCCACTCAATGAAGCGGTCCGTCCAGGTATCGGTAGGCAGCCCCTGCTTCCTCAACCCAAAACCATGACCGCCCTGCGCGTAGATATGTAATTCAGCCGTGTGTTTGGCAGTCACCCATGCCGTATACAGCGAGATCGCCGCAAACTGCAGATTATATTCATCGTTGCTGGCCGCGGCAATAAAAAGAGGCGGCGCATCGGCCGGTATCGTATCATGATCCATTAACGGCAGTCGCCCGCCATATACGAATCCAACAAAATCAGGGCGGTTCTCGGGAGTATAGTGATAAGCCGTAGCCGCCGATATCACGCCGCCGGCCGAAAAGCCGATGATGCCGATCCGTTGGGGATCGATGCCATATTCCGCGGCGTGGGCCCGCACATAGGCAATCGCCTGCCGGCCATCGGCAACAGCCATCTCCGCCACTGTCGCACGGTCGGCATCGGCGCCCTTGCGTGTCCGGTCTTCTATTTCCTGCTTATAGGGATCTCCGCCCTCGATGTGCATCAGCCGGTATTTTAATAAGAAGGCGGTAATGCCCTTGCTTTGCAGCCATTTGACCACCCCATACCCTTCCTGCATGATAGACAGCGAATGAAAGCCCCCGCCGGGACAAACGATAATGGCCGTACCCGTTGGCGAATGAGAACTATCGGGCAGATAGACCGTCAGGGTCGGCTTGCTGACATTGAAAATGGCGTTGGAATGATACATGTTTTTGTCACTTTCCTGCTCACTCCAGGTCCAGCCTTCGGAGCCGGGCGCTGCGCCGGGGTNNGGGGATAACCTTTTGCTGCGCTTGGAGAGCGACAGCAGAAAGCAGGAAGAGGATACTTAGGAACAGCTTATTCATATGTTGGCATTTAGGAAATAAAGTATCGTTGCACCTAATAAAGATAATTTATTTATGCCTGAATCCGGCCGTCCGCAGCAGCGCGCCGCCAAAAGCGATTATTCCATTCATTTACTCTNNCATTCATTTCTGGTCCACCGTCAGGAAAGCCAATTGGCATTCATACTGATAGGCGTATGTAACGGTATCCGGAGCAGACTGGCCGGTAATGTCCGTTGTGATGATGGTCATCCCCGATATCCTGCCATTCGGATAATTCGAATAGGTTACGGTGGAGAGATTAAAATACTGCTGTACCGTGGCCACCTGGTTAGCCGTTTTGATCACCGGCCAGGGTGTGCCCAGCACCTGGGTGACATAGAAGTAATCGCCGGTGGCCGAGGGCGAAGAGTTATAAGTATAACCGTAGGTACCAGTCGATGTCAGTCCTGCCTGCGGATCCCAGTTCGCGAGGTTGCTACCGTCCCAGTTATAAGAGTAATAATCACCGGGGCCGGGGAACTGGCCGTCATACCAGAGGCTGGCGCTGGTGACCTCCGTTCCCGAATAGTAGTAGTAAGTATCCAGGTAATCCGTGCTACCGCTGACGCGGGTCACATCCAGCGTCATCAGGCCGCTGCTGTTGAGGGTGACTGAATCCGTGGTGGCGCCATTCCTGACGACGACGTTGGTATCGGTGGTATACGTGTAGGTCCTGGCGCTGCTGCCGGATGCGAGGCTGGTTATGCGCCCGAGGCGGTCATAGCTGAGATGCAGGACGGCAGTGTCCGGAAGTCCGCTCTCGGTGACCGTGATAGTAGAGATATTGCAAAATTCCAGCGGCAGCGGGATCAGCCTCTTTGTACAGGAGGGCATCACTGCTGTAGCTGCGGCCAGCAGAACGAAAAAACGATTTATCTTCTTCATTGGACAAGTGTTTTGCTTTCGTGAACAAAATTAAATCGTATTCGTGCCCATAACAATACCATTTACCGGTAGTTTTCGGAACGCTGCTGTTAGCATCTTCCCCGCTTCCGGCACTACTGTAAGATTTGCTCAATGGCTTCCCCAATCGCACGTAATAACGCCACATCCGGGGTCTTTCCTGCCTGGTCTTCGGGAAGGATCGCCCGCCAGTCACCCTGTTCGTCGCGCTCGAAAATGACCAGGACGTCATGGACATTGATCTCCAAAACAGCCACATAGCCACGCCGTTTCAGCAAGGCGCCGAATTGATACTCGACACCTTTAAAAGTTACGGGAAGGAAAAAGGAGTCCTCCATGCTATAAAAATAAATCATCTATGCCCGCCACAATTTATATGTACATGATTTATAGTGATTATTTGACCATTTTGTAATATTAAGCGAACGGCTGGCGTTCCTACAAGGAGAACGCCCTTAAGCGGTCCAACATTCTATTATGAAAATCAATCAGTTGCAATACATTGATAATCAATGGAATAATATTTTAACCACTAAAGGTTTCGAGCCCACAAAGGCCCAGTTAGTCCTGGCATTCGGAAGCGGACACCTGGTCACCGACAAGAAATTGTTCGGCCATATACGCGGGCTATACCCTGCCGCCTCTATTGTCAGCGCTTCCACGGCAGGTGAAATCGCCGGCGAGACGGTATGTGATAACAGCATAGTAGTGACAGCCCTTGAATTTACAGCAACTGCCATCCGGTGCTGCTCCACGAATATCAATGAACATGCAAGCAGCTATTCAACGGGCAGCCATCTGATGCAGGCGTTATTATCCGACGACCTGAGCGCCGTCTTCATTATTTCCGACGGCACCTTCATCAACGGCAGCGAGCTGGTGACTGGCTTCGCGGAGAATAACCCCGGCAAAATACCCGTGACCGGGGGACTTGCCGGCGATGGGCCAAGATTCAGCCACACTTTTGCAGGTCTCGACCAATTACCCGGGGAGGGTAATGTGATCGCCGTCGGATTTTATGGGGATCATATCAGGGTAGGACATGGTTCCTTCAGCGGCTGGGACGAATTCGGCCCGGAAAGGACCATTACCCGCTCCGACAAAAACACCCTGTACGAGATCGACGGTAAAAAAGCCCTTGATCTTTATAAGGAATACCTGGGCCCTTATAAAGAGGAACTCCCAGGGTCCGCCCTGCTGTTCCCGCTCTCTTTAAAAGAGCCGGGATCCAGTGGCCTTCTAGTCAGGACCATTCTCAGCATCGATGAGAATGAAGGGTCGATGCGTTTTGCCGGCAACCTCCCCCAAGGCAGCAAGGTCAGGCTGATGAAAGGCAGTTTCGACCGGCTGATCGACGGTTCTTCTATCGCCGCCAAAAATTCCATCGCCAGCGCGGAAGAGACCAGCCCTGAATTGGCCATACTCGTTAGTTGCGTAGGCCGCAAGCTTGTCCTGCTGGACAGGACCGACGAAGAAGTACAGGCTGTGCAGCAAATATTTGGGAACCGTACTTGCCTGGCTGGCTTTTATTCTTATGGCGAGATATCTCCTTTCAATCCTGACACCCATTGCGAACTTCACAACCAAACGATGACTATCACCACTTTCGCCGAATTCTGAGGCCTGTATATAAGTCGCATTCATCAGCATGAACATAACAACGTATCATAAGTTATTGGAGAAGCAAGCCGCCAGGATGCTCACAAAAGAATTGCTCGACCAGGAGCCGGTCCTGAAATTCCTGGAACTGATCAATAATTCCTATAACAATTTTGAAAGGGATAAGAAGATTTCAGAACACGCTTTTTCCGTAAGTGAAAAGGAATACCAGCAATTGGCGCTTCATCTGCGCGAGCAGAACCATATCCGCCTGCAGTCCATCGTGAAACTGAAAAAAGCCATCCTTGCGCTGGACCCCCTGGCCAGTGTCCATTCCGGAGACAATGACGATGATGACCTCATCAACGTGATCTCGTTTCTGGAAGAGCAGATTCGGAAATTCAAATTGCTGGAGGCAGAACTAATCGGTGCAAAGGAATCAGCCGAGCAGGCGGTAAAAGCCAAGACCGATTTTCTTTCCGTCATGAGCCATGAGATCAGGACGCCGCTGAATGCGATTATCGGCATCAGCCATCTGCTTAACCGGGAAGAGCACCTTCCATTGCAGGAGGAGAACCTGAACATCCTCTCCGTTTCCGCAGATAACCTGTTTATGCTCATCAACGATATCCTGGATTTTGCGAAGATCGAAGAAGGCAAGATCCTGTTTTCGGAAAAAAACATCTCCCTGCGGCGTTTTGTTGCCGGCATTAAGATGGCCAATCGTACTAAGGCAGAAGAGAAAGGTAACAGCATCAAAGTGCTTGTCGATGATGACCTGCCGGAATATGTTAAGGGGGATGACCTGCGGCTCGGACAAATATTAAACAATCTCCTCTCCAATGCCAACAAGTTCACGTCCAACGGCAGCATTGTCATGGAAGTGTTGCTCACCAGGGTCCTCGGGGAGCAAGTGGAAGTCAGCTTTTCCGTGACGGATACCGGCATCGGTATCGAACCCTCCAAACAGAAAATCATCTTTGAACGGTTCACCCAGGCGAATTCGGAGATCACCCGCCAGTTCGGAGGCTCCGGCCTTGGGCTCGCCATTATCAAAAAGCTGCTCAACCTGCAGGACAGTGATATCCATGTGGAAAGCGAACCCGGTAAGGGTTCAAAGTTCTATTTCAGCCTGTTGTTCAGGAAGGGTGACGGGGTCGTGATGCAAGAACCGCAGCAATCCTCCTTCCACAATGGTGATCTCGGCGGCGTGAAAGTCCTGCTGGTCGAGGATGTGGAATTCAATGTGCTGGTGGCGGAAAAAATGCTGAAAATATGGAATGCGGTCGTAGAGGTATCCAATAATGGAAAAGAGGCAGTCAAAAAAGCAAGAGCCGTATCCTATGACATTATCCTGATGGACCTCCAGATGCCGGAAATGGATGGCCTCGAAGCTACCCGGCTCATCCGTAGCGCTACCCTGCCCCATCAACCGGTCATCATCGCGCTGACGGCCAACACCATGGAAGGCGATGAAGAAGAATGTCTGAGTGCCGGGATGGACGACTATCTCGGCAAACCGGTCAAGCTGGAAGAAGTGATCGGCAAGCTGCGGCATTGGGCTCTCAACCGGCGAAAATAGCCGTTCATCTCATCCGCCTTATCGCTAAATTGAGTTCATGTTAAAGCACCCGACTCTTGTATTGATCACCCTCATGCTGGGGACTTCAATGGCCGCCATTGACAGCAGTATCGTCAACGTATCCCTGCCGGTGATGCGCCACCAGTTCAATGTAAATGTGGACGAGATAGAATGGGTGATCACAGCCTATATGATCGCTTTTACCCTGTTTATACCCCTGATCAGCTATATGAAGAACAGGATCGGCTACTTTTACCTGTATCTCTTCAGTGTTGCCGTCTTCACCGCAGGCTCGCTGCTATGCAGTCTCTCCCACAGCCTGGTCATGCTCGTCATCGCCCGGGTCATACAGGCCAGCGGCGGGGGCGCCATCACCCCCACCTCTCTGGCCGTCCTCAGCGAGTCTTTCCCGCCGGAAAAAAGAGGCAGCGCTATTGGCTGGTGGGGCCTCGGCAATGTCATGGGACCGGCTCTCGGCCCTACGCTGGGCGGCATACTGACGCATTACTTTGGCTGGGAATCGGTCTTTTATGTCAATATTCCCATCGGCATCGCGACGATTCTGCTGACCTACCGCTACCTGTCCTTTCTCCGGGACAAACCCCGCAGCAAACCTGCATTCGACATCCGGGGCTTTACCTGTTTCGCCCTCTTTATCGTGGCCGTCCAATACACCGTTTCCACCATCAGTAAGAAGAACGAAATACCGCAGACCACAGCCGGTTGTATCGCTGCTGTTTTGTTCCTGTACCTGTACATACGCAGTGCAAAACGTCCTCAGCCGCTGCTGGACCTGACAGTCTTCCGCTCGGGCGATTTTGTTCATTCTGCCATCATTGTGGTGATCCGCAGTGTCGCCCTTTTTGGCGGGATGTTCTTTCTGCCTTTTCTCTTACAGGGATTATTAGGTTATACGACCATCCAATCCGGATTGCTGATGCTGCCTAATGCGCTGATGATGCTCGTGGCAAGACCCTTTGCGGGCAAAAAGGCCGATCAGGGGCTGATCAGGAATATCTCCGTGCTGGGCATCCTGCTGGTTTCGCTGTCCATGTACCTTTTTGCACGCCTCGATGTAGGCACCACGATCCTGATGATTATCCTGCCCATGCTGGTGCGCGGCCTGGGGATCAGTTTCCTCGTGGCGCCTGTCTCTACAGCCCTGCTCAATTCCGTTAGCCAGCAGCAGACGACGACGGCCACTTCCATGAACAGCCTG
The DNA here is from genome assembly GCA_003167015.1 of Chitinophagaceae bacterium. GTDB lineage: Bacteria > Bacteroidota > Bacteroidia > Chitinophagales > Chitinophagaceae > Puia. The sequence goes on from PMUF01000499.1 coordinate 6,961, forward strand.
TTGCAACAGCTGGGTGGCTCGATCGGCATCGCGGTCTTCGGCGTGCTCCATCAATTCATCTATGCTCACTATCTCGATAAAAAATACCAGGCGCCGCTGGCGGAGCATTTTGCCTTGCAGGATGGTTTTGTGGTGTCCGCAGTAGTGATCATGCTGGCACTGATACCTGCTGTCCGATTGCCTGAGCAGCATATCGCGCGGGTGAAAGAAAACTCTTCCGTCCGAACCTAAATATTTTAACTGATTTTTGATCGCACCTGACCGGGAAATAAAAATCTTTTTGTAACTTTATAGCTATCGTTCACCAAAAAAAAGGAGGTATTCATGCAATCTACAGATTAATCATGGAAACCTTCGGTTAATTTCGCTTAACCGGGTTGCTCCAAAAAATAATCTGCTGACCAAAGTCAGGTAGAGGCCTTTCCGACAGGAAGGGCCTCTTTTTTTTACGGCCTTTCCAGTCACCACGCAACTACAATGAGAATATCCCTATTTTGTAGGATCCGATTTGTTGCAATGTTATCTGATGAGCTGATAAAACCTGATCAAAGCCATTGGGAAGCCCGGCCTCATTGATATATATAAAATGATCCACACCCTGCTGTTTCAAAAAGGGCAGCAGCTTATTGAATTTTGCCGTATCCTCTGCCAGGAAAAAATCCTTTTCTCTAAAAATAGAAGCCAGTTCCATGGTCACGAAATGCGCATTTACCACAATGACATTTCCCGGATCCTGCTGTACAAAACTCAAGGCCGGATGGACCCTGTTTGAATTTTCATTGCGGAGCGTTCTCGCTTCAATAAAGGTATTCACGATAAAACCGCTGCCAAGGGTCAGGATGGCCAAAATGGCGAAGGATCGTCTACGCCTTATGTCTATAACCATCAACTTCCATTGCGCATAGATGTCAGCAAGGATCAGGATGATGATGGGTATAACCGGTAAAAAAAAGCGCGGTCCCCATTGCTTTCCGCCTACGCCGCCGTCATTGGGGAACATATAAAGACTGAAAAGACAATAAGCCAGGCATACAAGGATCAAAGCAATTGTCGTTTTTTTGAGCGGGTATTTGTATACCAACCAGGCAAAAACAGCGGGGATCAACAATAGAACGACGGGAAAGTATTCGATCAACAATAGATTGATCCTGAAAATATTGCCCGCTTGTTTCAGTTTATTGAAATGGCCACTGTTTCCCAGGACCTGTAACCCGTGCATCCCAAAAAAATACCCATATAAATTGCCATCACGCGCCCGCGCATCGATGGATCTGTTGAAAGCTGCACCAGACTGTTGGCCGTCGTTGTAAACATTTGCGTCGTTGCCCCAAGTGCCACCAGAGCAAAACCGAATAAGGCTGCTTCTGGCATCAACGCAGCGAAGCTGCCGACAAGTCCAAATCCCAATGCACTGAGTATTAAAAAGGACAGATTGGGTGTCGCTCTTCCCGCCACGTGCAAAGCACCGACAATTGAACCAATCGCCATCATAGAAGACAACAGGCCGTAAAGATGGGCCCCGCCGTGAAATGTCGTAATCGACATCGTGGAAATAAACACCGGGAAATTGAGTCCGTAAGTGCCGACGATAAATAGCATAACCAGCGCCATGATCAGTTCTGGCTTTTGCCTGATATAAGCCAGTCCTGCCAAAAATCCGCCATTTGGGTTGCGCTCACGGGCCATGGGATGAAATTCGCTCACCCGCATTTTCATGAGGGAGGCAATGACAGCGATAAAAGAAGCGCTATTGAAAATAAACACCCAGCCGGCACCGATTATTGAAATCAATACGCCACCAATGGCTGGCCCAATTAATTGGGCAAGATTAAACAAGGAAGAATTCAATGCGATCGCATTCGGCAGATCTTCATCGCCAACCAATTCCGCAATAAATGTCTGCCTCGCGGGAGAATCAAAAGCGGTAATGCAGCCCATGATTCCTGCAAAACAATACACCTGCCATAAGGTGACGTGACCAGATAAAACAAGAACACCGAGACCCAGCGCAGTCAATGCCAGCGCTGATTGCGTCACGATTAACAGTCTGCGGCGATCCACATGATCAGCCACCCTGCCCGCTAACGACATCAGCACGATAGGCGGGCCGAACTGGAGCGCCATCACCACACCGACAGCGGTACCGCTGTGATTAGTCAACTCTGAAAGAACAAGCCAGTTCTGTGCGATACGCTGCATCCAGGTTCCCACATTGGATACGAGCGCGCCCGCCGACCAGATACGAAAGTTATACATTTCCAGAGAACGAAATGTATTTTTTATGCGCGAATAAAGCTGGCTGTCTGGATTATCCAAAAATCACCTAACCGATCTAATTTGAATATACACATGCGATTCCATTGTCATCAGTGCCAACAGAGAAGGTAGGACCATAGAAAACACCGTTAGCCAGAATTAAGTCCGCGACAGGATGAAATGCGGTCACTGGTAATACGTCCAAATGAATACAACTGAGTTGGTTTCGATAAACAAATATGAATTCTAACGAAAGGTTGCCTACAAAAATTTAAGATTAGTGTTTTATTGTAACAAGGCTGAATTTTACGTGGCTATTGGCGGTAAATGATATGCGCGCCGCAGCGATGTCGATTCGCCCGATCACTCTAGGTTTTTTCAGACAACTAAACATCGTAACGCACAAAAAAATGCCACACGGCATTCTGAATTTCTCGTGCT
>PMUF01000013.1 GCA_003167015.1 Chitinophagaceae bacterium
AAGCTGGGGCTGCCGACGGAGACGAATTTGTATGATTTTTTGATTGAGGCGACGTCCTAGATTCTATTTATGGCAAAAAGCGCCTGGCTAACGCCGTTAATACCCAACAGAATTTGTTGCGGATTACATCCAAGCCATCCTAACAATTCTACTATTAAACGATATCTTTTTTCTGTTCGATTTGTTGAAATAGTATCTTTTTCAAAGCAGACGGGCTCATAATGGGCAATTCTGTTTCGGAGTTCATTGATGTTGATTAAATTTTGAAAGACTGTTTTTTGTTTGGTTCCAAATGGACGGTTGGGAAAGACTGACAACAATGTACTTCCTGCAGCAGCAAATTCTTTAGCAGCAAACAAATAAGCCCAGAAACCGAAGGTGAGTTTGGCAATCAGTCCGCCGTGCGTGTATAGCAGACCAAGCCGATGGATAGCATCCTGGACAGAATGATAAGCATCTTCACAGCCAGGACTTGTATCAAAATAGCCGCCGGGTGCTACTGCGTCTTCCAGCCATTCTTTCCCTTGTTGAGCAATCATATGCCTATCAATGGAGTTTCTTAAAATGACCTCGAATACACCAATTACGCCATATAGTTGTTGAGATAAAGCAACATTGGCCCTGTATAGTGCAAGTGCCCTATCCCGATCTCCGCAAGCACGAAAATATCTTTCAAATCTCGGGGATGAAATGGCCGTATGTAATTGGCTACTAGGCATTTGAAACTACCTCTAATTGAAATTTCTGTGTTATTTATTTTTAGTTCTATAAAAAATAATTATCTTTGGGTGTATCCCTGCGATGCCGCTGTTTAACTATAGGTTAATTAAGTTTGCAGGTTAAGTTTTTCAAAAAGGGTCATCATGATGACCCTTTTTGTTTACCAAATTTACTAACAAATTTAGTAATAAATTTTAAAACTTTGCCTCTCGGACAACGAAAGGCGGGCGATAGCCGAGCTACCGGCTGGCGATGTGGGAGATGGGGGCGGGGGAATGGTCAGCAGGGTATCCTGATTTCAATGGTGCAGCCTTGACCGGGATTGCTATCGATCAGCACATCCCCATTGTATGACTCTACCCGGTTGATCATATTTGTAATGCCAATTCCTTTTCTCCTGATCAACGGGTTAAACCCTTTGCCGTTATCAGTTATTTTAATCAACAGGGCCCTGTCAACAAGGCCAACAGTGACATTTGCTACTGAAGCGCAGGCATGTTTCAGGATATTCATTATTTGCTCCTGCACGATACGAAAAATGTTAAGTTTCAGGTCGTCGTCGATTGCTAAATCAGCCTGNNATCCCTTCAGTGGCATTACCTGCTGTTTTCCTATTGCCCGGATTTCAGCTATGGCCAAATCAAGGTATTCCTTCGCTGTTGCAATTAAGTCCCTACGACATTGGGGGTCCCTTTCAATTGCATCGATGTACAGTCGCACGGTTACCAGTAGCTGATTTATATTATCGTGCAATTCCAGGCCGATCTTATGCCGCTCGATTTCCTGAGCCTTCAAAACAGCCCTTATAATATCCCTCCTACCGGGATTTTTTGATCCTATTCTTTTCATTGCTTGCTATAATCAGAAATATTCATCCTTTTGGGGTCTGCAAAGCTGCGATAAAATGTGGGAAGAAAACTTTAATTATCAAACTGACATCTTTAATTTTCAAACACCGGAGGTCCTGTAATTGGCGGGAGACATTTTTTCAAGCCGTTTGAAAAAAGTGGTAAAATAATTCGGGTCGCTAAAGCCCACTTTATTGGATATTTCTTTTATGGAGAGTTTGGTGGAGTGAAGCAAATATTTTGTTTCCAATAAAAGCCTGTTTTGGATGATTTCCTTGGTGCTCATACCGGTATGTTTTTTCACCAGGGAATTCAGGTAATTAGGGTGGATCGTTAATTTATCAGCATAAAACGTCACGGCATGCTGCTGTAAATGATGGGTATCCAGCAATTGAATAAATCGCTTAATTATATCCCCTACCGGCAGGGCCGATTCGAGATCCTGGTCTTTTTCGAAAAGGCGCTCACAGTGGATCAGCAGCTCAATATTTTTTAAAGCGATCAATTCCTCNNATTTATGCGGGAAATTATTTTGAAGAAAGAAATCCAGGTTAAAAAGTATCACATATCCTTTTGCATCCAGCGACCAGTTTTTGCTGGATGTAATGATGCGGGGAGGCATTACAATCAATGTATTTTTTTCGGCTTTGAATTTATAGATGCCGGTCAGGAAATCTACACTCCCCTGCTGCAAAAAACCAATCCGGTAGTAGGACCATCTGTTTGGCGGGATCGTTCGCTTCGTGTCGGCGAAAATATGTTCGATCCGCTGAATCTGGTAGTTGAATTTGTGCGTAAATTTTGAGTCGAGATCAACCACTTGCTGATCAGCGTTCACCCGGATGGCTCGCCGGAATTCCTGAAGAATAATTTCGTCCTCTGGTCGTAGGTTGTTCACCTCTATAAGATACAACAATCTCCGTAAACTACGAATCAGGGGTTAGCCTGGCCCATGGTCGGGTTTTCCGAAAAGAACCCGAACGGCATGAGGGAGAAGCCCATATGATGGCAGGGCATCACGGGCCATTCTTCGGGCCGAACGATATGGGTGATGCCGGCGACATACCAGAGGACGACGTCGTCGTTGCCGATGGGCCGGTTCTTAGCGGTCCACTGTTTCAATCCGCCATAGACCTTATTGCTGGCGGGATAGATTCCCGCCGGATATTCTTCGTCGTCGCTGTACCGGGTGACCCAGAACTGGTGATCGAGGAAGCCCGCCTTCTTTCTGACGACGGAGCCCGGTGGCATGAACGGCTTTGCCTGGCTGCCGGGCATGAGCATATAACCGGTATGCTGGCCGAGGGCATTGTGGACGTTGGTGTTCATGATATGCCAGCACCGGGCGCTCTCATAATTGATGTCCCGCTGTGCCTGCTGTTCGGTCATGAAATGGGTGTGACCGACGACGAATGCATTGCCGTAAGGGTTGTCTTTGCCTGGAGGAACGAGTTGGCTGTTCATTTCCATGACGCCGTTATTCTCGCTGCCATCCACGTCCATGTCGAGCCGGAAGACGAAGAAGTGCTGGTGATTGATGGCTTCGACATGAGGTTTGACGAGTGTACCGAAGGACATGCCGTTGTAGGACAGATCGTTCTTTTCGGGAGCATCCATGGCATCGGTCCGGTTGACGCCCTGTACTTCGACGATGCCGGTGAGCTCAATATCGACATCGATGGTTCCATCTTCTTTGAACCGCCACGTAAAGCCATAATCGTAATTCTCGATCTGGGTGTAATATTTGATAGCGAGGTTGGTGGCGCGGCGCGATACCGATCCGTGGCGCCATAAGGTGCCGCCGTATTCTTCGAAGATAGCCACTGCCTTGTCGAGCTGATATGGGTCGCCATTCTCGCGGTGGAGGGTGGCCGGTTCATAGAAAGCATTTTCGGGAGCGTCCGAGCCGGGGCTCATCGGTCTGGCGATGCCCTGACCCAGGCGGTATTCGCCGGCATCGAAAAAATTATACGCGGCCTGCAGGAGGCTGGGCGCGCCATAGGGCACGACCATTTCGGGCATCGACCCTTTGTACATTACCGGGCGTTCTTTTCCTTTGTCGACATACCGCACATTATAGATAATGAGTCCTTCACGGTTGTCTATGCCATAACGGAGGCGCCAGTTCTGCCAGCTGATTTCCTGGCCATTGATGGTGATGGAGCTGCCTTCGGGCTGGGTGATGCGGATAGGTTTGGGGCCGGGTCTATTGCTGGTGTCGCGGACCCTGTCTTCGTCGAAGTAATTCAGATCAACGCGATCGCTGAAGCGGGTGGGATCGTCGACGATCTTAATGATCTTACCGGTGGTAAAGTCGACATAAGCCAGGAGTCCTTCGATATCGACCTTATTGCCTTTACGGTGGGGGATGACGAGCTGCTCGCGGTGGCCCAGCGGGGCGATACCAAGGTCGCCGGGGAAGATCGTCCGGTGGACGACCGAATCAATCGAGATGCCTCTCTTCTTGAGTGCGGCGGCCCAGGCGGGGTCTTTCCTGACGATATTTTCGGCCGCAGTTGAGTCGGCGTCCAGTCCCATGCCGATGACGTTGGG
>PMUF01000126.1 GCA_003167015.1 Chitinophagaceae bacterium
CATTGCCGTTACGGTCCACAATGCCGTATTTGGTGCCGGTACCACCAATATCGATGCCAATCGCCAATGATTCATATGATAGAGAAGAAGAGGCCTTTGCCATGGGAAGAATTGTTTGTATAGGGTTGCAAAGATAATGGGTTTAGCCTTTGAAAATTTTTTCATCTCTGATACGCCGTTTAATGAAAAACCTTGCTAAATTGAACGAAATTGCTTGCATCTCTTGGGTGACGACCCCACAATGATCCTTTGTCCGCATAATAAAAGTTCAATGGAAATAATTCATGTATCGGCAGAATGTTATCCGGTGGCAAAGGCCGGTGGACTTGGTGACGTGGTTGGCGCATTACCTAAGTACCAGCGGGAGCTCGGGCATATCGCCAAGGTGGTCATGCCGATGTATCGCACAAAATTCCTCCGTGAAAATCAGTGGGAGGTAGTCCACAAGGGGTATACCCATCTACACAATTACTGGTTCAATTATACCGTCATCAAGGAGGCGACCAATAAGCTGGGGTTCGATCTCTACCTGGTGGATATCTATGGGCTGCTGGACCGCGAAAAGATCTATGGCTATCCCGATGACACCGAACGTTTTTTTTCCTTCCAGATTGCCGTGGTGGACTGGTTGGCGGCGTGGAGTCACCAGCCGGAAGTCGTCCATGTCCACGATCATCATACGGCCCTCATCCCTTTCATGCTGAAATACTGCTATGCCTATCAGAAATTGCAGGGCATTGCTACGGTACTGACGATTCACAACGCTCAGTACCAGGGACAGACCGGCATGGAGAAAACGGTGTATCTCCCTGACTGGGATATCTGGAAGAGGGGATTGCTCGAATGGGGAGGAGCGTTGAACCCCCTGGCCTGCGGAATCCGCAGTGCCTGGAAGGTGACGACCGTCAGCCCTACCTACCTGCAGGAGATGAGGTACAGCGCGGCCGGGCTGGAAGCCCTGCTGGAATATGAAAAGGGTAAATGCAGCGGCATCCTCAACGGGATCGACACGGTAGTCTGGAACCCGGCTACAGATGGGTATATCGAGCATCATTATTCGGTAGATACGGTAGAGGAAGGCAAGAAAAAGAATAAAGAGGAACTATGCCGCCGGTATGGCCTCGACCCGGCAAAGCCGCTGATCACCTTTATCGGCCGGCTGGTTGTGGACAAGGGTGCAGACCTGCTGCCCCAGACGATCGAAGAATCTTTCTATTACCTGGGCCGCAGAATGAACTTTTTCATCCTGGGCAGCGGCGTTGCCGGTATCGAAGGACATTTACAGTCGATCAGGGAGATGTCGAGGGGTGATTACAATACCTTCATCGGCTATGATGAAGGGCTCAGCCACCTCATCTATGCGGGGGCCGATTTCATCCTGATGCCGTCACGGGTGGAGCCCTGCGGGCTGAATCAGCTATATGCCCTCCGTTATGGTACCGTGCCGGTGGTCCGGGATACCGGCGGGTTGCATGACACGGTGATCGATTACGGAGATCCCGGCGGGTATGGTATCCGCTTTCTCCATGCGACGGTAGGTGACATGACACATGGGATCTGGCGTTCGGTCGAGCTGTTCCAGCAGCAGGAGAGGCTGCGGGAGACCCGGGCCCGCATGATGCAGCTGGATTTTAGCTGGGAAGCCAGCGTAACCGCCTATTTGGAATTGTATCAGCAGATGCTATAATTTAATCATCATTCAACAAACCGATTGTATATGTCAAAAGAGATTTTATCAGTCATATTAGGAGGAGGCGCCGGGACCCGATTATACCCCCTCACTGCCAGTCGCTCTAAGCCCGCCGTGCCTATAGCCGGGAAGTACCGTCTCGTGGATATCCCGATCTCCAACTGCCTCAACTCGGGCATCACCAGGATGTTCGTGCTGACGCAGTTCAACTCGGCGTCGTTGAACCGGCATATCAAGAACACCTATCATTTCAGCGCTTTCAGCTCGGCCTTCGTCGATATCCTGGCTGCCGAGCAGACACCGGACAACCCCACCTGGTACCAGGGTACGGCTGACGCAGTGCGCCAATGCCTTCGCCATCTCGGGCCTTTCGACAGTGAGTACGTGCTGATCCTTTCCGGCGATCAGCTATACCAGATGGATTTCATGGAAATGCTGGACAATCACAAAAAACTGGGGGCCGATATTTCCATCGCCACAATCCCTGTCAACGATAAAGAGGCATCGGATTTCGGGATCATGAAAAAGGATGACAGCGGATTTATCACTTCCTTTACGGAAAAGCCTAAAAGGGACGTTCTCCAGCCCTGGATCAGCGACACAGGCCATGCAATGCAGGCGCAGGGACGGCATTACCTGGCTTCCATGGGTATCTATATCTTTAACCGGCAATTGCTGAGCGACCTTTTACAGAATGAATATGTGGAATCGACGGACTTCGGTAAGGAAATTATTCCCCAGTCCCTTGAAAAATACAAGGTGGTCAGCTACCAGTATGAAGGTTACTGGACCGATATCGGCAATATCCCCTCCTTTTTCGAAGCCAATCTCGGGCTGACGAAGGACATACCCGATTTTAACCTCTTCGACAACGAAAAGGCCATCTATACCCGCGCCCGCATGCTGCCGCCTGCCAAGATCAGCGGCACCACCCTTGAAAAAACGATCATTGCTGAGGGCTGCATCATCAACGCTTCCCGCATCGAGAACAGCGTCATCGGTATCCGCACCCGGATCGGCACCGGAACGACCATTGTCAGCAGCTACCTGATGGGCGTCGACTTTTACGAGACCATCGAGGAGATCGAACAGGCACAGTCCCATGGTCTGCCCACCGTCGGCATCGGCCATCGCTGCTATATCCGCAATGCCATCGTCGACAAGAACTGCCGGATCGGGGACGACGTGCGCATCAACGGGGGACATCATCTCGAGAATTCCGATCACTCGCTGTATACAGTGAAGGAAGGTGTCGTGGTGATCAAGAAGGGAGCGGTACTGCCGAACGGGTTCGTCATTTGATGACCGGCACGTCACCGGCACGTCGGGGTTTTTATCTATAAATGATTGCACATGACCGCTAAACCGCTGCTGACAACCGGTCAGATCTTTACCATGAGTTTTGGCTTCATGGGTATCCAGTGTGGCTTTGCCTTGCAGAATGCCAATACCAGCCGGATCCTGCGGTCTTTTGGCGCGGATGTGGACCAATTGCCTTCTTTCTGGCTCGTGGCCCCGATCGTGGGAATGATTGTTCAGCCGCTGATCGGTCATTATAGTGACCGCACGTGGAACCGGCTGGGCCGTCGAAAGCCTTATTTCCTGACAGGCGCCCTGCTATCCTCTCTCGCGCTGATATTTCTGCCCAATTCCGGATCTCTGGCAGGCGCCATTCCCGCCCTCTGGATCGGTGCGGCATTCGTGATGATCATGGATGCTTCTTTTAATGTGGCGATGGAGCCCTTCCGGGCGCTGGTAGCGGACAATCTTCCTGACAGCCAGCGGGCCAAAGGTTTTGCCATCCAGGCTTTTCTCATCGGCGTCGGCGCCGTGGGCGGCTCCTATATGACCAGTATACTGACCTGGCTTGGTTTCAGTACCGTCCCGGGCCGCGATGGGATCGCGGACAATATCAAATATTCTTTCTACATCGGTGCGGCCCTCTTTATTCTGGCGATACTGGTGACTGTTATTTTCTCAAAGGAATATCCTCCGGAAGAATATAAACGATACCAGGGGCGGCAGCCCGTAGAAAAAGAAAAGACAGGTCTGGCCGAGATTGGGCGGGATTTCCGGAAGATGCCGAAAACGATGCTGCAGCTTGGACTGGTGCAGTTCTTCAGTTGGTTTGCAATGTTCAGCATGTGGGTCTTCACGACGGATGCCGTGGCCACCCATGTGTTTGGGTTGACGGGCAGCTATTCGACCACGCAGGCCGGTAATCATGCGGGCAATATAGTAGGGAATGCCTTTGGCATCTACAATGGGGTAGGTGCGTTATATGCACTTTGCCTGACCCCGATGTCGCGGATATTTGGCCGTAAGATCACGCACGCTATTTCTCTGCTCGCTGGTGGAATAGGCCTGATCTCGATTTTCTTTGCGCATAGTGCTACGGAATTGTATGTTTCCATGATTGGAGTGGGACTGGCCTGGGCCAGCATCCTGGCGATGCCTTATGTCATCCTCAGCAGCAGCATCCCCGCCGGCAAAATGGGGATCTATATGGGCATCTTCAATTTCTTTATTACCATGCCTCAGATCGTCAACGGCTTGTTTGGCGGCTGGGTCATGAAACATATCTTCGGAAACCAACCCATCTATTCCGTTGTGCTGGCGGGCTTCTGTCTGATCGCCGGGGCCATCTCCGTTCTCTTCGTCTATGACGGCGGCGCTATCCGCATGCAGCAGGAAAAGGCCGGATTCTACGCCGACCAACAAACGTAACCACATGAACAAGCTCATTCTCCTTCTTGGTGTATGTCTGACGCTGTCGGCCGCATCATCTGCACAGGAACCCCCTCAGGTATATCCTACGAATTGGTGGGTAGGGATGAAATATTCGACGCCGGAACTCATGATCCACGGAAAAGATATCGGGAAGGCCGCCTCCGTCATCGTCACCTATCCCGGCGTCACCCTCGCCGACTGGCACCACGTTGAAAACCCCAACTATCTCTTCCTCCACCTCCATATCTCCCCCACGGCAAAGCCGGGCATCATCAATATACGGGTAGGGTCGACGATCATCCATTACCCCCTGTTCGCACGTCGCAGCGGCAACGGCACCGAATTCGCGCAGGGCGTTACCTCCAAAGATTTCATTTATTTCCTCATGCCCGACCGCTTCTCTAACGGCGATCCTTCGAACGACCGTATTCCCGGATTAAAAGATCAGTCGCTGAACCGGGACTCTATCTATTTACGTCATGGCGGCGATTTCCAGGGGATCATCAACCATCTGGACTATCTGCAAAGCCTGGGGGTGACGACGCTATGGATGACGCCGGTATTGCTGAACGATATGCCCAACCGGACGGAGCATGGCTATGCATTCACTGACCACTATACCATCGACCCCCGGCTGGGTGGACCGCAACTGTACAAGCGACTGGCCGATTCCCTGCACCAACGCGGGATGAAGCTGATCCAGGACGCCGTCTATAACCATGTGGGGATTTATCATTTTTTTATTCAGGATCTTCCGGAGAAGAGCTGGCTGCATCAATGGCCGAAGTATACCCAGACTAATTACCGTGACCAGCCGCTTATCGATCCTCACGCCAGCGACATCGATAAAAAGACTACCAGCGATGGCTGGTTCACCCGGCAGATGCCCGATCTCAACCAGGACAATCCTGACCTCGCCGAATTCCTCATCGAACATGCGATCTGGTGCGTAGAGGCTTTCGGTGTAGACGGCTGGCGGATCGATACTTATATTTACAACAGCCTGGATTTTATGAACCGCTGCAATAAAGCGCTGATCGATGAATACCCGCGGATGACGATGTTCGGTGAGACATGGGTCCACGGTACAGCCAACCAGGCTTATTTTGTCCGCAACAATCTCCATATCCCTTTCAAGAGCAATTTGATGGGTGCTACGGACTTTCAATGTCTTTTCTCGGGCATCCAGGGGGCGATCAAAGATACTTCCGAATGGGGTGGCGGGGTGAGCGAAATGTACAATACGCTCAGTAATGATTTCCTGTACGAGGACCCCATGCGCAATGTCATCTTCCTCGACAACCATGACATGACAAGGTTTTTTTCCCAGATCGGGGAGGACGTCGCCGGGCAGAAGATGGGCATCGAATGGCTGCTGACGGAACGGGGTATCCCGCAATTATATTATGGGACGGAGATCCTGATGAAAGGCATCGACAACCCCGACGGCTGGGTTCGCCTGGACTTTCCCGGGGGATGGACCGGCGACTCCAGGAGCGCTTTCACAGGCACCGGCTTGTCACCGGATGAGCTGGCGGTCCAACAGGTCGTCAGGGCGCTCGGCACTTTCCGGCGCGGATCTTCTGCGCTGAAAACGGGCAGGATGATGCAATATGTGCCCCGGAAGGCGCTGTTCGTCTATTTCCGGTATGATGCCCGGCAGACGATCCTGTGCGCCATGAATACCGGTATGAAGCCTGCAGACGTCGATTTTAGCCGTTATAGCCAGCGGACCGCCGGTTTTACGGAAGGAGTCGATGTGGTCACCGGGCAACATTATCCGCTGGGGCAAAAGGCGGAGATCCCCGGGCGCACGATGTGGGTGCTGGAATTAAGAAAGTGAGCCGCGTCACAACATGACGTCCTGCATATACAGCCCCCCGATCTTGCCCCAATTTTTCATCAGCTCCACGACTGCAGCCTTTAGCGAAGAATCGGTTTCTTTTTTCCCTTTGACAGGCGCGGTCACAGTCGTGACGGGTACAGTGAAGGACTCGACTTTGGTGGCGACCCAGGTGACATGTTCATGGGGAAGGGCAATTTGAAGGATCATGCCCGGCAGCCCGCTGAACGATTCGGGACCACCGCTGGTGAGGATCTCATCGGTATAAAAAGCCACTACATAGACGGAGTCCATAATAAGCGCATTCGCTCTGCGGCAGGCGAAGCCGGCGATGGTGCGG
>PMUF01000395.1 GCA_003167015.1 Chitinophagaceae bacterium
AGATCTATCAGAACTGCAATATTTTCAATGACGGCGCTTTCGAGATCTTTACCGAAAAAGGCAGCAAACCGGTCGAGACCCTGTTCCTCGAGCAGGGCAAGCCGCTGATCTTCGGCGCACAGCGGGACAAGGGCATCCGCCTGGAAGGTTTCCGGCCCACTGTAGTGGAGCTGGGCGGGGGCGTCAGCACGGATGATCTGTGGATACACGACGACAAAGATTTCTATAAGGCTCAGATCCTGGTCCGCATGTTCGATGACCCGCGGATTGAAGGACATTTACCCAGGCCTTTCGGCGTCTTTTATGAAAACGACCGGCCCTGTTATGAAGACATGCTGAACCTGCAGGTGGAAGAGGTGATACGCAGCAAAGGGGAAGGCGATCTTGATAAATTGCTCCGGGGCAACGAGACCTGGACGATAGTATAATAGTTATCGGGGTTGGCCACCAGGCGCACCCCGCCGAAGCATATACACGAAAAAAGAGGCGAGCCCGACATGCTGCCTCTTTTTTTTGGTTTTTTCACAGTGAAGTTTTTTTCTCGATCATCACGGGCAAGCGGCGGGCAGATTGCAGATCTGCGGCAGACAACGTAAAAAAAGAGCCAGCGATAGACATCGCCGGCCTGTGCTTACCTCTGAAACCACAAAAAGAAAAAATTCGAATACTTTTCCATGTTCGATAATATCTGTATCATTTATCCCCGGTTGCCGGGAAATAGATTGATGAAACCATAAGTTATTGGGTATTGATCTTCGGGCGGGCAGTCGGAACTGCGCATACCGGAGGGAATCGCTTTAAAAAGGGTAAAGACCGGATTATTCAGGACAGGGGATAGATTCTCAAATGATACAAGGAGTTGGCCTCATACAGTGAATTGAACCCGGATATTTATTGGAAATTGGAAATATTTTGCTGGAAATTGGACGCCCCAAAGGGTATTTGACAAGAGGAGATTGGACTTGTAACTGCCTTTGGTGGCAAGACGTATCAAGATGACACGAATTCAGAGGTTTGTAAGCGGGGTAAAAATAAAGACAGTTTTGGTAAAAAGCAATATTTTTTTTCAAATTGTTGCTCCGATTCATCGGCCACTCGCATTTTTCCCGCAGCCATGTGAGCCGTAAAGCCTTACTGAACAAGGGTTTCAAGCTCCTTGTCTGCCGCCTTGAAGGTTTTTTCTTTTTTTCTGTTGAACCACCATTCGGGTGCTGTTTTCTTCATCAGGGTATCGATATTACGCATGCCCATCAGGTACCAGATGCCTTTTAGCTTGCCGGTCAAAGAGGACTGCAAAGCCCGCAGGCTCATGGCAAAGCCGCTGTCGAGGTATTCCATATGATGCCAGTACCCCGCGGGCATAAACAGCGTATCGCCATGTTCCAGGATGACCTCATAGCCCCTTGCCAGCTTGACGGCCGGGAATTTGTCCAGCTCCAGTTTATTCTGTTTGTCGTCGAAATATTTCTCAAAGTTGACAAAACTCAATACTTCCCAGGGCTTGCGGTAGATCTTGTGCTGTTCTTCGAAGGGGAATAGCAGCACACGTTTGCGGCCGACGAATTGGGTATGAATGATATGGGAAAGGTCGATGTCGAAATGCATATGCGTTACGGAACCCTTGCCGCCTACGAAAAGCATGGGATAGCGTTTGACAAAACCTTTCATGAGGTGCTCCGGCCAGACGAAATCACTCGTGATCTGGGGGGCATGTTCGAAAATGTTAAAGAGGAAGATACGCCATTCCGCGGGACCTTTACGGACCATATCGATGTACTCGCCGAATTTCATGTAGTCATCGGCCGTATTGATGGGGGTATAGGCGTCACTTTTCACGTTGTTATAGACGCCCACTTCTACTTGTCCGACGATGGATTTGAAGTAATCCCAGTTCCATTTTTGATAGGCAGGCCATTGTTTCGACAGCCCGGTGATGACCAGAGGTTTCATGGGCGCATAGTACCGATCCGTAAAATCTTCAGCACTGATGGTATCCACTCTGTCTACAGCTTGTAACTGCATGGGCACAAAATTTTCGCAAATTTAATGTCAAATCTACGTTAAGATTTTCATAACTTTCACCATGTTGATGCGTCTCCATCCTGTCGATCCCCAGCCCCGAAATATTCGAATGATCGTTGAATGCCTGCTGGACGGCGGAGTGATCATTTACCCTACGGATACGATCTATGGCCTCGGCTGCGATATCACCCAGCGCAACGCCGTCGAGCGTATCTGCCGGATCAAACAGGTAGATCCTGCCAAAGCCCAGCTGTCTTTTATCTGCTACGATCTCAGCGACCTCAGCAATTATACAAAAAGCATCTCTACGCCTGTCTACCGGCTGCTAAAAACCCATTTGCCGGGCCCCTACACGTTTATTCTTCCCGCGAGCAAACAGGTTCCGAAGATATTAAAAAGCAGGAAAGACACCATCGGCCTGCGCATCCCCGATAATGTGATTGCCCGGTCCCTGGTCAAAGAACTGGGTCATCCGATCCTCAGCTCGTCCCTCCCCGGCGACATGGTCGAAGACTATACCGACCCGGAGATCATGGAGGAGCATTTCAAAAACTTGGTGGATATCGTCGTAGACGGCGGTATCGGGGGGATCCTTCCTTCGACGGTAGTGGATTGTACCGGTGATGAGCCGTCCGTGATCCGGAAAGGGTTGGGCGTATGGGAGGACGCTTAGGGGCCCGCAACTACTCCGCGAAATCCAGCGTTTCCTGCAGATCACAGTTGGGCTGGATGTTAAAGCTTAGCCGGTGATATTTGCAGAGCCCATGCTTTTCGATGGCGTCCCGGTGTTCCCTTGTTCCATAGCCTTTATTGTTCTCCCAGCCGTAGTAGGGGAATTCGGTGTGCAGCTGCCGCATATATTCGTCACGGCAGGTCTTGGCCAGGATGCTGGCCGCGGCGATAGACGCGAAGAGGCTGTCCCCTTTGACGATGCACCGGTGAGGGACGCGCCTGTATTTGGTGAACCTGTTCCCGTCGATCAGCAGCAGCCGGGGCCTGACGCGCAACTGGTCGAGGGCCAGGTGCATGGCCTTGAAAGACGCCTTAAGGATATTGATCCTGTCTATCTCGTCATGGTCGACACGGGCTACGGCGTAGGCCAGCGCGTTGGCCTGGATATAGACCCGCAGGAGGTTCCGGTTGTCTTCAGTGACCTGTTTGGAATCGTTGAGGAGAGGATGGAAGAACCCGGATGGAAGAATGACCGCCGCCGCAAATACCGGTCCGGCATAGCAGCCCCGGCCGGCTTCATCGCAGCCAGCCTCGGTCAACTCTTCCTGGTAATGGCTTCTCAGCGGGTTTTCCATCAACCAAAAATAACGAACCTTCCATTTTACCGGGAATTTTTTTGGCGCCCCCTGCCTATCTTTGCGCCGCTATGCAATCTTCCCCTTCCGACTCTGCTGCCCTGCCGTCCGGCGTTCAACCCGGGTCCGGTAAAGGCTCTTCCCGCGCTGTGGCTATCTGGATCTATATCGGCGTGGGTATGCTGCTGGTACAGGTGATCCTCGGCGGCATCACCCGCCTGACGGGCTCCGGTCTCTCCATCACGGAATGGAATGTCGGGACGGGCGCGGTACCGCCGCTCAATACGGCCCAGTGGCAGGATGCCTTTGACAAGTATCGTCAGACCCCACAATACAGGCTGCTCAATTCAGGGTTCAGCCTGGCGGATTATCAGTTCATTTTTTTCTGGGAATGGTTTCATCGGTTTTGGGCCCGGCTGGTGGGCGTGGTTTTCCTCGTTGGGTTTGCCTGGCTGTTGTGGAAAAGAAAGATCCGGCCCGCTATGGTCCGTCCCCTGATCATCCTGTTCCTGCTGGGCGCCTTGCAGGGGGCCGTCGGGTGGATCATGGTACTCAGCGGATTGACAGGTGACGCTACTTATGTCCAGCCGACGAAGCTGGCCCTGCATTTTGTGTTTGCCCTTGTGTTGATCGTGTACACGTTCTGGCTGGGACTGGAATTGTCAGTTCCGCCGGAGGCGAGCCTTGTCGCCACGCCGGGGCCATCCGGGACGCCAGGGCCATCCGTCCGGCCGGTAACCACCCTTCGCCGGTGGACGGTCGCCATTCTATGCGTACTTTTCTTCCAGCTGCTGTACGGCGCTCTCATGGCCGGTCATAAGGCAGCGAATGCAGCCCCTACCTGGCCGACCATTAATGGTGATTGGGTACCGCCGGGATTATTGGATCACCGGTCACTGTTTGAAGCGCTGGCCGGCAACAAGATCGCCGTTCAGTTCATCCATCGTACGCTGGCCTACTGCCTGTTGCTCATGGTGCTGATCTGGACCGGTAAGGCCGCCCGGCTGCCCGCGGCGCCCGAGTTTTTCCGGCCGCTGCGCTGGCTGCCTGTATTGCTGATCTGTACGCAAATCCTCCTGGGCATCGGGAGCTTGCTGATCAGTCCCTGGATCAGGCCGCAACACTGGGTATCCTTCGACTGGCTGGCCCAATTCCACCAGGTGACCGGACTGTTATTCTTACTGACAATGATAGGGATGTTGTACCTTGTATTGCCTCACAGACGATTTGTCACTCCTTAGACGTTCTGAAACCGTATGAAGCGAATTGTCAAAGCCATTTACTATTTTTTCCCTGTTCAACTACTGTTGCTCCAACTCAGAAAGTACCAGATATTGCTGATATTCTGGGGCATATTGATCAGCACTTTGTACGGTGGCTTCATGCGCAGCTACGGCGCCGCGGCCCTCTTCCTTTCGCCGGAATACCTGGGGGAAGTCAGCCCGCTCAGTACGGCCTTCGTAGGCATGGCTACCGGCGTATTTATCATGAGCTGGAATATCACGACTTTCATCCTGTTCAGCCGCCATTTCCGGTTCCTGGCCACTACTACCAATCCTTTCCTGAAATATTGCATCAACAATTTCATGTTGCCGCTGCTGTTCCTGCTGTTCTATTTTGCGGAGGCAGTGCGGTTCAGCATCAACAAGGAACTGCTGCCGGCATCATCCATCACCCTGCTCTGCCTGGGATTCCTGACCGGGCTGAGTTTCATCATCGCCGTCTCCTTCCTCTATTTTTTCCGGGCGGACAAGAGCATCGTCCGGCAGCTGGCTCCGGTGATCAGCAATCCCAAGCTGTTCAAATCCCAGTTCGGCAAGGAAGAGGTCAAGCTGAACGAGACGCGCCTCATGCATGTGAAATGGTACCTGAACTCTCCCGGAACGGTGCGGAAGGCCAGGGATGTCGCGCACTATAGCAAGGCATTTATCGACAACATCTTCAACCGGCATCACATTTCCGCGGTGCTGTCGATTTTTGCCGCCTTTATTTTCCTGATCGTCATGGGGTTTTTTATGGACAGCCGTTACTTCCAGCTGCCGGCTGCCGCCAGCATCCTGATCTTTTTTGCGATCCTGATCTCCCTGGCGGGCGCCTTCTCCTATTTCCTCCAGTCGTGGAGCATTCCTTTTTTCGTGGTCGTCTTTTTCATCCTCAACATCCTCTACCAGTACCGGGTGATCGATCCCACCAATAAAGCATATGGACTCAATTATACCGCTAAGGAGGACCGGCCTTTATATGACCGGGAGACGTTATTGCAGTTATGTGCAGAGCCCAATATTCGGCATGACAAGGATAATATGATCCGTATCCTCGAAAGATGGAAAGCCAGGCAGTCGACCGCCCGACCTATCCTCTACCTGTTGAATACCAGCGGCGGCGGCAATCGGAGCGCCTGTTTCACGATGAGCATTCTGCAGCATCTCGACAGCCTGAGCGGCGGACAGCTGATGCGGAAGACCTTCCTGATCTCCGGGGCCTCCGGCGGTATGTTGGGCGCTGCCTATTTCAGAGAGCTGTCGCGGCGACGCGATGAAGGGGATACCGCTATCCATCTCCAGGATCGCCGCTATGTCAACGATATCTCCCGCGATCTTCTCAATACACTGTTCTCTTCTTTTGTAGCGCGGGACCTTGCCTCCCCGGTGCAGAAATTCAAGGTGGGGAAATATGAATATGTGAAGGACCGGGGTTATGCCTTCGAACAGCAGCTGAACCGTAATACCCGGGGCATGCTGGACTGGCAGCTGAAGGACATGGCGCCGGAGGAGGCTGCCGCCCGGACGCCGGTCATGTTGCTGAATCCCGTAGTCACCCGCGACAGTCGGGCTATGGTGATCAGTACCCAACCCGTCAGCTTCCTGATGCGGCCATCGTATGACAGTGCACGGATGACGGAGATCGACCCGGATGCGATAGATTTCGGCGCCTTCTTCGCCAATGAAGGGCCGATGAACCTGAGGCTGCTGACCGCCCTGCGGATGAATGCCACCTTCCCTTATGTGCTGCCCAATGTATGGCTGCCCACGCAGCCCGTTGTCGACGTGATGGACGCCGGCTTCCGCGATAATTTCGGCGAACTGAATTCCATCCGCTTCCTCAACTCCTTCCGCGATTGGATCCGGGAGAATACCGGCGGTGTGGTGCTGCTGCAGATCCGTGACCGGAAGTCCGGCGGCTGGGAAAACCCCTTCGAATCCGACGATATCACGGAGATCATTACCAAGCCCATGTTGTTGCTGGAGGATAACTGGTACAATTTGCAGGAGTACAACCAGGATGATCTGCTGAGCCTGGCGCAGAATGCCATGGGCTTTCCCTTCCGCAAGCTGGTCTTCGAATATGTGCCCAAGACCGAGGATGCCGAAGCGGCGCTGAACTTTCACCTGACCACGCAGGAAAAACTGAATATCATCGGATCGCTGGACAATACCGCCAACCAGCAGGCTTTTCAGCAGTTCACGTCCTTGCTGAAGTGATTTTCCCGCTTGTGCGCCCCCAAAATCGAACACCGCCTGTCCCCAAACCGAACACCATCTCAAGCGGCCCATTCTCCAACCCGCCTAATTACCAACTATTTACGCTATTGGTACACCGTTGGCCTTATCACGCCAAAACTACCGACCATGAAAAAAACGCTATTGACAGTCACAGCCTTATTGATAAGTGTATTCGTTTCGGTCTCCGCATTCGCGCAGAGTCAGGACAGTTATAGCTACAAGCCTAAATCGCAGGCCTTATATGACACGATCGCCCATATGGATAGCGTCTACTTTAACGCATACAATAGCTGCGACATGGCAACACAAGCGGCCATATTTGCGGATACTATCGAATTTTACCACGATGGCAGCGGGTTGCAGACGTCAAAGGAAGCCTTGCTCGCCGCGCTAAAAGCAAACATCTGTGGCAAGGTGACGCGCGTGCTCGTCAAAGGAAGCCTGGAAGTCTATCCCATCCCGAATTACGGCGCCGTCGAGGTCGGCCTTCACCGCTTTATCAATCACCAGGAAAACGATGCTGTGTCCAAGCCCGACCGGTTTATCGCCGTCTGGCGGCACCAAAACGGTAAATGGCAGATGACCCGCGTGATCAGCCTGCATATGGGCGGCAATTAAAGCATGCTGTCCGTTTCTTAATATTTCCCGACCTCACCTTTGACGGAACTGAATATCTTTTGGGAATTGAAGCCCACTCCTTGCTTAAACACCCAGACGATCTTCCTGATGTTTTGGATATCCTGAAAAATATCACCATCGATGACCACAAGGTCGGCAGCCTTACCGACTTCGATGGAGCCGATCTTATTGTCCAGTCCAAGCGCCTTCGCGCCATTGTACGTCGCGATGCGTATGGCCTCTATCGGTGTGAACCCCGCATTCGTCAACAGCTCGATCGACTGCTGTGATCCATATCCCGCCAGGGTGGCGCCGCTGCCGGTGGGGTCGGTGCCCACGGTCAACAGGCCGCCCGCATCCGAAAACATCTTCTCCATCTTCATTTCTTCCAGCATGGCTTTATTGCCATAAGGGCTGCGCATTAAGTTGTAGTGGTGGAGGAACATATCCCGGGTATCAGGCGACATCGCCTCCAGTACTTCGGGACGGATCGTTGTATCCAGGGTAGTCATATTGTAGATGACAGCCAGGGTGGACGTCATGATCGTTTTTTTATCGACGAGAAATCGGATCAGGTCTTTTACCTTCGGCGAATCCGCGGATGCGATCGGTGCCGCACCCAACGGACAGGCATTCTCTTTTTTGTTGGGAACAAAATCCGTGGACGCGAAAAAGCCGTGTTCCAGCTGGTCAATGCCCATCTCCGCCGCCTCGCGGTAGGTGACAGCACATAAATGGCCCGTCACTTTCAGTCCTTTGGCGTGGGCCTCGTCTATGGCCGCTTTCAGCGTAGGCTTATCCACGAACATATATCCCTTGAATGAAGTGCAGCCCTGGCTGGCCCAGAAGTCGACAAAGGCCTTCGCCTCTGCGGGTCCGCTCAATTCATGCATCCCGGGGAAGATGCTGCCTTTTCCCTCCACGTAGGGCGCGGTTACGTCCATTTCCGGTCCGAGGATCTTGCCCTGATCGATGTCCCGTTTGAGGTTCAGGTCGGAATAGGGCTCAACGCTTCCGGCTGTACGAATGGTCGTTGCGCCGCAGGCCAGGTATAGTTTGGGGAAGGTAAACGGCAATTGTTTGACATGTAAATAGGTGAAGTCGGCGGAGTAGGCCGCATAGAACATGTGTTCATGCAGGAGGACGAACCCGGGCAACAGGGATTTCCCGGTCAGGTCGATGACGGTACTGCCGGGAGGGACGGTCAGCTTTTTGCTATCATCTACCGCAGTGATCACCCCGTTGCGGACGATCACCGTCTGGTCTTCCAGCACCTTCAGGTGTTTGACATCGGCGAGCTTGCAATGGATAAAGGCGATGACCGGGGAATCGTAATCGATGTATTTCTTTACCACTGCTGAAAAGGTGGTTTGGGATATGGCCTGCAAACCGATGAGCAGGTAGAATCCGGCAAGGAAAATTTTTCTCATGATTCGGTTGGTTTAATTTATGGCGGTGGTGTTCAATTTTGTTTTCGCAACTGTTTAGTTGTAAATATATGCGCAACCAATCAGCTGCGCAAATTTTTTTTACAAATGATCTGGAAGGGGTGGTCGCGAAATGCCGTAGAAAATTGGCGACCTAAGGCTGTATCAGCCGGATGGCCTGGGGGACGATCTCTATCCGGAATTCTCCGGCGGAGGGAGCGGGATCGCCGTCGATATGTAGGGGCGCGCCTTCGGGATTGGCGATGACCAGCGCGGGCGTCTGAAAATACAATACTTTTTTGGTCCCTGCATCGACCGGGGTGGCGGTCATCTTATATCCGCCCAGGACCTGCCGGGTAGCCGACAGTAGCAAACGCAGCCGGCTCGCCTTCTTGACGATCACGATATCCAGCAATCCATCATGCAGATCGGCCCGTGGGGCAATGGTGACATTATTGCCGAATTGATTGCCGTTGGCGATGTCGATGAAAAAAGCCTCGACCGGGAAAGAGGTATGGCCAGGGAGAACGATCCGGAAAGAATAGCATCGGGCCCGGAAAAAATGCGAGAGCGTGACCTTCACATAGGTCCCGAGCCCCCGCTTCGCCTCGCGGGCGAACTGGTGAGCGACTCCGCCATCAAAGCCTATTCCGCACAGCATACACGAAAACTTCCCGTTAATGAGAAAGCCATCGATGCAGGTGGCGTTACCTGCGAAAATGATATCCAGCGCCTTCGAAGGATCTTTGGGGATGCCGGCGGCAAAAGCAAGGCCATTACCCGATCCCATCGGGATGATCGCAATTCTGACGCTCCCGCCGGTCAGTGCGGCCGCAACAGCGCTGACGGTGCCGTCTCCACCGCAGATAACGACATCCGTAACGCCTTCTTTTTCGATCACCGGAATTAGGAAGGAATAGTCTCCGCCCGCGTCGGTAGGAAGGATGCTGAATTCGATTCCTTCCTGCTGCGTTCGTCTGGTGATCAGTTCCTTCAGCGACCGTTTGCCACGCGTCCCGGAGATGGGGTTGATCAGATAAATGATTTTTCTGTGGGCCATTGCGGGTGCAAATATCTGTCAAAATTCCTTACCGCGCTTTTGCAGAAGTGGCGGAAGGCCCGGTCGTCGCCACAGAGTCAGGCGCAGCCGGCAAATGCAGGATGTCCGACATGAAATGGACGATCCCTTTTTCTACGCCGGCCACATCATGCGACCGGATAGAGGATGCGATGACATGTGTACCCGCCTCCGGTATAGCCTGCTTGTATTTCAGCGAATCGGGTGTGCCCAGCTCATCGAACATCGACAGTTCCGCCGATACCTTGACGGTACTGTCCTGGTGAATATTATCCTTATAGTAATAGTAAAGGCCCACCGGTTGCTGCACTTTTGAAAAGGTGGCCTGGTCCATGGTGGTCTCCAGCAATTCTTCCAGGGCTACCGCCGCTTCCAAGCGGTACTTCGTATACCAGTATTGACGGTACAGCGGTCCGTAATCATCCTTGCTGATGATATAATCCGATCCTGTCACCTTGCGGGCGATCTGCAGCCCCCAGTGATTGTTCAGCAACCAGGCATT
>PMUF01000156.1 GCA_003167015.1 Chitinophagaceae bacterium
GTCTCTTCCTGCAGGGGATAGCCGGCGGGGTGGAGACGAATCAGAACAAGGAGAATACGGACTTTCTGGGGTTGAACCCCGGGGTGAATATCGGCCAGCGGGCATTGAGTGCCTGGACGGCGTCGAACACCAAATCGAATATCCCGGCTTTGTCGCTGGTGGATAATAATGATGAGGAGCGGTTTTCGTCCTATTATGTGGAGAGCTCTTCGTACCTGAAGATCCGGAATGCGCAGATCGGGTATACGATACCGAAGAAGACTGTCGCGGGGCTGACGGCTTTCGACGGGATCAAGGTGTATATCATGGGCCAGAATTTAGCCACCTTCTACAAAAAAAGTGGGGCTAATGGCTTCAGCGACAAGGATCCGGAGAACCCGGGAGGTAATTTCCCCATTCCGCGTAAGTTAACTGCGGGAATCAATCTTTCTTTCTAATTCAATTTAAACAGCTTCTTATATGAAAAAGATATTATTTGCTGTGGCCATCATGATCGGCATAGGAATAAGCTCTTGTAGCAAGAACTTCCTGAATTATACGCCGAACGGGACGGTGACGGCGAGCGATCTCACCACACCAGCTGCCGCGGATGCACTGGTGATTGCGGCCTATGCGGCATTGGGCAATGATAACTGGGAAAATGCGATCACCAGCATGTGGGTATGGGGCAGTATCCGGTCCGATGAAGCCTTTAAAGGAGGCGGGGCCATTACGGATAATGGCCAGTTCAACCAGTATGAACAATATAACCTGATCACGACGGACATGGGGAGCAACGATCTGGAGTGGGCTACCATCTTTGCCGGGATAGCGAGGGCCAATACGGCGCTACGGGCTATAGACGCTCAGACGGTGGCTGCCTATCCGTTGAAGGTACAGCGCCAGGCCGAATGCCGCTTCCTGCGGGGCCACTTCTATTTCCTGCTGAAGGAGATGTTCAAGGGTATCCCGTATGCTACCGAGGCGGTCTCCGATGACAGCCTGCCACTGGTATCCAACGTGCAGAATAATGATTCGTCGTGGGAGAATATCGCGCAGGACTTTTTGTTCGCGGCGCAGAACCTGCCGGCGACGCAGTCGCAGATCGGGCGGGCCAATAAATATGCGGCATTTGCCTATCTCGCGAAAGTGCGGCTGTACCAGGCGTATGAGCAGGACGCCAACAACCAGGTCACGAGCATCAATGCGCAGCATATGCAGGATGTGGTGACCTATACCGACAGCGTGATCAATTCGGGGATGTATCATCTCTCGGCAGATTATGCGGACAACTTCACTTATGCCGGTGAGAATGGGCCGGAGTCGATCTTTGCGGTCCAGTTCTCCATTAATGACGGCACGCAGATCGGGCGGGTGGATATGGCGGATGCGGTGAACTACAGCATTGCGAGCCAGTATGGCTGCTGCAGCTTCCATTTACCCAGCCAGAATATGGTCAATGCTTTCAAGACCGATGGCAACGGCTTGCCTGAGTTTGGCTATTTTAATGACACGTCGCTGCTTGTGCAGCAGGATTTCCTGACCAATGGGATCGATCCGCGGCTGGATCATACCTGTGCGATCGTGGGTCATCCTTTCAAATACCAGCCTACGATCATCTTCGATTCCGACTGGGTNNGATGTGCTGTTGTGGCAGGCGGAGGCCTATATTCAGCTGGGACAGGAGAATTCTGCGTTGCCGCTGATCAATGCGCTGCGGACAAGGGCTGCGAACAGCACGACGCAGACGCGGTTTTCGGATGGGACGGCGCCTTCCAACTACCGGATCAGCACGTATCAGCCGGGGACAAATTGCACCTGGACGCAGGCATATGCCTTTCAGGCGCTGCAGTTCGAGCGGCGGATGGAGTTCGGCATGGAAGGTACGCGGTTTTTCGACCTGGTGCGCTGGGGGATTGCGGCGTCGACACTGAATAGTTTTATTTCCGTTGAAAAGACGAGATTTAATTTCCTGGCGAATGCCAACTTTACGCAGGGAAGGGATGAATATCTGCCTATACCGCAGACCGAGATCAACCTGACGCATGGGTTGTATCAGCAGAATGCGGGGTGGTAGAGCGGGCGACGACCGGCGCGACCGGGCGACGGCGTTGGAATAAAAACATATACATGAGTCACAGAGGAAGGATAGTATTGATTGCGCTGGTGGCCGCGATGGGCGGGTTGCTGTTCGGGTTCGATACGGGTGTTATTTCGGGGGCGCTGCCTTTCCTCCGCCAGAACTGGGGGCTGAGCGATCCGGATATCGAGTGGGTGACCACGTCGGTGCTGATAGGGGCCCTGCTGGGCGCGATCTTCAGCGGCAAGCTGTCGGATATCATCGGCCGGAAGCGGATGATCATCATCAACGCGCTGATCTTTACCCTGGGGGCCGTTGGATGTGCGGCGGCCCACAGCCTTGCGCTGCTGATCGTCATGAGGGTCATTATTGGGATCGCGATCGGGATTACCAGCTATGTCGCACCGATGTATATCGCCGAGATCTCGCCGGCGAGGAAGAGAGGCGCGCTGGTGACGCTGAACCAACTCATGATCACCGTAGGCATCCTCGTGTCGTATATCACCGACTACTCTTTGTCCAACGATAACAATGCGGCCTCGTGGCGATGGATGTTCCTTGTGGGGATCATTCCCGCCCTGATCCTGCTGACAGGCATGTTTTTCCTGCCTGAGACGCCGCGGTGGCTCATCAGCCGGGGAAGATGGGCCGAGGGAGAGAAGGTGCTGGCGACGGTGGAGGATCCCGATATGATCCCCGCCACGCTGGCGAATATCCGCAAGGAGATGGCCGAGGCGTCGCAAAGCAAAGGGCGGGCCATCGATGTGTTCAAGCCCTGGTTGCGGGTTCCGCTGATCATCACCGTCGGGATCTTTTTCTTCCAGCAGTTTTCGGGCGTGAACACCATCATCTATTATTCTCCGATCATTTTCAAAATGGCCGGGATGGTTAGTAATACGCAGTCCATTCTTCCGGCCATTATTATCGGGGTGGCGAATGTACTGTTCTGTCTGTTGTCGGTGATCCTGTTGGACCGTGTAGGCAGGCGGAAGCTATACCTGATCGGCATCTGCGGGATGATCCCGTCGCTCGCGCTGCTGGCCTTGTGCTTTCAGCTTCGGGAGAGGCTGGGCGCGAGTCTGCCGGTGTTTGCGGTGCTGAGTATCGTGGCCTATATTGCTTTTATAGCAATTAGTCTGGCGCCGTTGGGCTGGCTCCTGATCTCGGAGGTTTTCCCGACCAGTGTTCGGGGCGTAGGCATGAGCATCGGCAGTCTTTCACATTGGGGCTTCAACGCCATCATCAGCTTCACCTTTTTGAAGTTGGTCAATTCTATTGGGATTGCGCCGACGTTTGGTTTCTACAGTTTTGTGTGTCTGCTGGGGTTGTGGTGGGGATATTATTTTATCCCGGAAACGAAGGGGAAGTCGCTGGAACAGATCGAGCAGCACTGGCGGGATGGAGGAGGGGCGAGGGATTTGTGAGCGACGCGGGCGGAGGGGAGAGGGATCTTTAAAATCATCATTATGAAAAAGATAATTGTTGTTTTTCTTTTGCTGGCGGCGGTTTTTCGGGGCGAGGCGCAGTTGGGCGTTCGGTATGATCCGACGGTGCAGTCGACATCGGGCATTCAATACTTTAAGCCGGTGGGGAATTTGTTTGTGGGGGATTGTATTCCTTTTTATCATGATGGGACCTATTACCTCTACTGGCTGCTGGATTCGGCGCATCATGCGGCGTTGGGTGGCCTGGGCGGGCATCAGTGGGCGCTGAGC
Source organism: Chitinophagaceae bacterium (assembly GCA_003167015.1). Taxonomy (GTDB): domain Bacteria; phylum Bacteroidota; class Bacteroidia; order Chitinophagales; family Chitinophagaceae; genus Puia. Next base: position 3,775 of record PMUF01000156.1, read on the forward strand.
ACGTCCACCGATCTGAAGACCTGGAAGCATTATCCCCTCGTATTGGGGATTGACGAGAGCTGGGAGAAGTCTATCTGTACCGGCAGTGTGGTGTTTCATGGTGGCAAATTCTATGCTTTTTATGCGACGCGGCTGATCGATGCCAATGGCAAGGTGAATGAGCAGCTGAGCTATGCCATCAGCGATGACGGCATTCATTTCGTCAAGCAAAAGCCTAACCCTTTCTACACTTCTGCCCCGGGATACAGCAAACGTAATTTCCGCGACCCTAAGGCGGTTGTCGATGCGGATGGGGTCTTTCATTTGTTTGTGGCTTCGGCGTGGGAGTCGGCGCCTACGGCAGACAAGGGCGCGTTGGTACATCTGACGTCGAAGGACCTGAAGACCTGGACGGTATTGAGTCCGCTGATCTACGGGCAGGGAGATGTGCCCGAGTGCCCGGACTATTTTCTGTGGAATGGGTGGTATTATATTATTTATGGGCGTGGCGGAAATACGTTCTATTTAAAATCGCGGCACCAATATGGTCCCTGGGAGTATCCGCGATACCAGACGTTGAATGAAGACTGGGTAAATGTGGCGAAGACGGCGGAGTTCACGCATGGGCGGCGGATCGTGGCGGGATGGGTACCGAGCAGAAAGGGAGGCGTGGACAATGGGCGCGAGATCTTCGGCGGTAATATTGTTCTCCGCGAATTGAGCCAGGAGGCGGATGGAACGCTGAATACTTTCTGGCCTGCGGAGGCGATTCCTCCTGCCGGTGCGCCGGTGCAGCCTAGGGCTGTGTATGATAGCTTGATCACGCGGCATGCGGCGGACAACTACACCATACGGTCGGCCGGCGGGCAGGATGCGGTTTTTTTCCGGGATGTTCCTACCGATTGCAAGATCACTTTTGATGCTGACCCCAGGGGGCTGCCCGAGGAATATGGATGTTTTTTGCGGTGCGATTCCATCGGCGGACATGGTTACCGGCTGGCCTTCTCGCCAGACAACAGGACCGTCGGACTGGCGGAGACCAGCATTACGGCGGTGGATGGCCTGGATAGGGCCGTGCGCGTGCAAATCATCATGAAGGGGGATATCATCGACGTATGTGTGGGAAACAAGCGCTGTATCGATGACCGGCTGTATGAGCAGGCGGGGGCGAATCTTGGATTTTATGCCAAACATGGGACGGTAGATTTCAGTTCCATCCGGATCGAGCCGCTGGCATCGAACTGATGCGACGTCAGCGAGATTTCAATTGATCAACTTTAATCGAATAGTTATGCTATTAGGCATAGATATCGGGGGGACCAAATGTGCGGTCATCCTTGGAGAAAGAAAAGGCGATGCACATATCGGGATATTGGAAAAGCAGGTCATTGCTACCAATCAACCTGTTTATGAGATGATAGAGGCCTTGTTTGTGCTGGCCGAGGAGATGCTGCAACGGAATGCAGTGGACAAGTCAGGGCTGGAAGGGGTAGGAATCTCCTGTGGCGGACCGTTGAGCAGTAAGCGTGGTATGATCCTGTCGCCGCCCAACCTGCCGGGGTGGGACAATATCCCGATCGTGGAGATGGCGGAGCGGCGGTTTGGGGTGAGGACGATCCTGCAAAATGATGCCAATGCCTGTGCGATGGCCGAATGGAAATTTGGAGCGGGGAGGGGTTATAGTAATGTGATCTTTCTTACTTTCGGTACCGGGATGGGGGCAGGCCTCATCCTCGATGGCCGGTTGTATTCCGGGACGTCGGATCTGGCGGGAGAAGTCGGTCACCTCCGGCTGGCAGATATGGGCCCCGTCGGGTTTGGCAAGGCTGGGTCTTTCGAAGGCTACTGCAGCGGCGGGGGGATTGCGCAGCTGGCGCAGATCATGGTGAGGGAGAAGCTGCAGATGGGGGAGAAGGTATCGTTTTGTTCTTCGTTGGCGGATCTGCCTTTGCTGACAGCGAAGATAGTGGCGGAGGCGGCGTATGCCGGGGATGAGCTGGCGGTCGCCATCTACAAGACCTGCGGTCAGTTTTTGGGGAAGGGCTTGTCGCTGCTGATCGATATTCTGAATCCGGAGGTGATCATCATGGGCAGTATTTACGGCCGGGCGGGGTCATTGCTGGAGGCGGACATGCAGGAGGTGATCCGGCGCGAGACGCTGGAGGATTCGCGTACGGTATGCAGGATGGCGCCGGCGGAGTTGGGGGAGCATATCGGGGATATGGCTGCGCTAACGCTGGCGGATATGTGCAGGGGCGTATAGCTTTTTGAAAATAAAATGATGAACATGAAGAATACTATTTGGTTCCTGTTGTTTTGCTTTATGCTCAGGGGGACTGTGTGGGCGCAGGTTGACAAGGCGCCGGCGTATCCGCTGATCGTCCACAATCCTTATTTCAGTATCTGGTCTTTTACAGATCGGCTGAATGCGTCGGATACGAGGCATTGGACCGGCAGGGAGCAGCCGATATATGGGGTGCTGGAGGTGGATGGGAAGCAATACCGCTTCATGGGGGCGGGGCCGAGCGATGACGCGGCCAGGCAGCAGAGCGTAGCCGTCAAGGCGACGCAGACCATCTACCAGTTCAAATGCGGTCCTGTCGATCTGGGGGTGACGTTCACCTCGCCGTTGCTGATTGAGGATCTGGCTTTGTTGTCGCGGCCGGTTTCGTATGTCAGTTTTGCGGTGCGGTCGGCGGATGGTGGTCAGCATGCCGTGAATCTGTCGTTTGAGGTGTCGACCAACCTGGCGGTGAATGTGAATAGTCAGCCCGTGACGGCGCAACAGTATTCATCGGGCAGGCTGGGGCTGCTGAAGGCGGGAACGGTCGAGCAGCCGGTGCTGGCGAGGAAGGGGGATGATGTGCGGATCGACTGGGGGTATGTGTATGTGGCTGCGCCGCTTGAAAAGGGTACGGAGCAGAAGGTCATTGATTTGGCTGGGGGCGCCGATGTCAGCAGGTTGCGGACGCACATGATCCTTGGCAAGATAGGGTCTAAGACGGTGGAAAGGATGGTGATGATAGGATACGATGAGGGGGATGCCATCCAATACTTTCATACTAATTTAAAGGCCTGGTGGGCATTGGAGCCGGGAATGACCATGGAGAAACTGCTGCAGCAGGCCTTTGACGAATACCCGGTAGTGCTGCAAAAATGTGTGGCCGAAAATGACAGGATCTACACGGATGCGCTGAAGGCCGGAGACGAGAAGTATGCCGCATTATGTGTGCTGGCGTACCGGCAAAGTCTGGCGGCTCATTCTCTAATAAAGAGTCCGCAGGGTGATATTTTATGGCTGTCGAAGGAGAATTTCAGCAATGGGTCGATCAATACGGTGGATGTGACTTATCCATCCGCTCCCTTAATGTTGTGCTACAATCCGGCCCTGGTCGAGGGCATGCTGAACGGCATCTTCTACTACAGCGAAAGCGGGAAGTGGGCGAAGCCCTTTGCGGCGCATGATCTGGGTACTTATCCCCTGGCCAACGGGCAGACATATGGGGAGGATATGCCCGTCGAGGAATGCGGCAACATGATCATCCTTACGGCGGCTGTCGTGAAGGCGGAGAACAGGGTGGACTACGCACGGAAGCACTGGGAGACGTTGAGTACCTGGGTTCGTTATCTGGCCGTGAATGGATTTGATCCGACCAACCAGCTGTGTACGGATGATTTTGCCGGTCACCTGGCGAGGAATGCCAATCTTTCTGTGAAGGCGATCGTGGCTATAGGGTGTTATGCGCGGCTGGCGGAGCTGATGGGGGAAAAGGATACCGCTGCGAGCTACCGGGCGATGGCCGTATCCATGGCGGCTCAGTGGCCGAAGATGGATGATGCCGGAGATCACTATGCGTTGACGTTTGACAACAAGGATACGTGGAGCCAGAAATACAACCTTGTTTGGGACAAGATCATGGGGCTGGGCCTGTTTTCGCCGGAGGTCTATCATAAGGAGCTGGCGTATTACCTGACGAAGCAGCAGACTTTCGGATTGCCATTGGACAGCCGTAAGACCTATACGAAATCGGACTGGGTCTTATGGACATCGGCGCTGGCGGATGATCATGCTACTTTCGAGGCATTGATCGATCCCATCTATAAATACGCCATGGAGACGCCAACGCGGGTTCCTTTGAGTGACTGGCATGAGACGACCGATGGGAAACAGCGGGGGTTCCAGGCGAGAAGCGTAGTGGGAGGGTATTTTATTGAAGTATTAAAAGATAAATGGAAATGAAGCTTACCACCTGCGTTGTGGCGTTCTGCCTCTTGTTGACGCACCGGGGTTTCGGGCAGGCGCAGGTGCTGCCGGATTTTACTTTTTACCGGGCGGACGGGCAGGCTTTTGGGCGGAAGGATTTGCCGGTGGGTAAGCCGGTATTGTTTGTGCTGTTCGATCCGACCTGTCCGCATTGTCAGCGGGCGGTCCGGCATATCGGGGAGCAATATGCGGCCTTTCGGAAGGCGGAGATCTGCCTGGTGTCCATGGAGAACTGGACTGCCATCAACGGGTTTGTGGCGACATATGGGGGTGCGTTAAAGGGGCGGCCCAATGTGGTGGTATTGCGGGATTCCGCGGGCGAGTTTATCGGCAAGTTCAAGCCGATGAAATTTCCGGCGATGATGTTGTTTTCGCGGGATGGGAGATTGGTGGATTATGAGGATAATGAGAATACTGTGTTTCGGTTGGTGAAGATGATGGCGGTGGCGGAATGAGGGGCGTTTGTTGTCTTTGAGCGATTACTTGGCGGGCATGCCGGACTTTAGGGTTTTTATGAAGTCGACGGATACACCGGCTATAGTGGCGATCTTTTTGATGGGAAATTCTTTATCGGCCAGCAGGCGTTTTACGACCTCTGTTTTTATTTCCATTCGGCCTTCGGCGATGCCCTTGGCGATCCCTTTGGCGATGCCCTTTTCAATGCCCACGGCCAGACCCTCTGCCAAGCCTTCTTCCCTTGACACCATCTTAATATATTCATCGATACCCATGATATTATTTTTATCGTGTGATTGAATTCTTTGTTTAAAATTAAGATTCATTTGCGAATCTTCAAAGAGAACGTAGTTTTCCAAAAAGACGAGAATGGCTTTTATTTTTCTTGTACTGAAACCCTTCTTTAATAATTTACTGGCAATCAGCACCTTTCGGTCCAACAGATCCGACTCTGGTATTTTCCCTTCCAACAGTGAGGCTTTGACAGCAAGGAGGACGTGGGCGAATGGGTTCTCGCTTTTCTCCAATTCTTCATCTGTGAAGTCCAGAATGGAGAGGGTATGGTAATCATACCGCAGTTTGGTCTTCCGATAAGCATACTCAAAGCGGGCCGGCATTTTTTTCGCATCCCTGCCTGTAAAAATAGCCACTGCTGAAACGGGTTTCCGATACCTGTCCCATATTCGGTAGAAGTATCTGAACATGCGCTCACCAAACAAAGGCCGGTCTTTATGCTTTGTCTCTCCCTGAATTTCGACATGACATAGGATGCAGTCTTCCTTGCCATCTCTGCGGAATACCCTTACCAGCTTGTCCGCAAAGTGTGTAGCCGATTCTTTATCCGGCTCGGGGTACATCTCGGCCAATTCCTTGTCCAGAAACTCAAAGCCCCGCTCCATGTTGTAGACTTGGTCGGCGTCTGGAAAAATGAAGCGTAAGAGATCATCAAACACTTCTTCCATCACCACTTTCCACAAAATATCGCTTTTGCGATGTTTAGGGTGCGGAGGAGGAGGCCGATTTTCGGGTCGTGCGCGTTTTTCAGGGTGCGTGCGTTTCCCAGGATGTTTTAATTGCTTCATAGGTAAAATTTAAAATAACAAAACCTTCTCGGGGATCATGGCCAAACAGACCATGTCATTCCGGGCAACAAAACATCAATCAATAGTGGGGGAAACGTGCAAAGGATTGCACAAAGTTATGCCATCAATAATACCGTCAAAAAAAACTTTAGCGATGACCATGTGCTTCGGGTGAGGCTGAAAAAAAGTACGCATTTTGCGTACTTTTTTTGCTGGGGTAATTTCAGCCAGTTTGTATCTGGGTTCCGGGCAGTCAGTGTGCGTCGTTCCAAATCGACTTCATTTCGTATACCTGTAAGGACCGGATGGCCGGGCCATATTTTTCTCCGTCGAATTCGAGGCCGTTGTCGTTGGTTGGAGGCGGCAACTGATGGATGATATAGCGTTCTCCCTTGTTGATAAATATCTCCGCGACGGTCTTGTCGAGGAGGATTTCTATTTCATTCGCGCCGGGCGGGAGGTCCGTGGCGGCAAGATCGAGAAGCGCGTTGCCCTGGTAGCGCAGATGGAGGTCATTGCCGGCAGGCAGGGTAACGGTCATCCTGATGTGCAGAGGGCCGGGGTGGACGGCGGCCAGCTGCTGATTAGCCTGTTGAGCGTTGAGGCCCGTCCAGGTATGGGTGACCTGGTGGAGGCGGTCGATCTCGCTGATGGGATTAGCCTGCAGCCGGATGCCTTCATTGGTCCTGTGCAGGGTGAATTCGGTAGGGAACAATATCATCTGGCTGAAGGGCATGCCGGGATGAAAGATCCTCCCCCAGGCCATTTGCACGACGCGGCCGTCGGGCATGTTGGAAAAACTCTCTGCTGCATAGAGGCAGTCTTCCCCTCTCCCATTCTTTCCTTCGGCATAGCGCAGCTTCGGTGTTTCAGGGGTGAAGGTTTTGCCGTCGAAACTGCCGATCATATATTCGCTGGACCCGCCATGGATCACCCATTTTTTCTCCGTTGTATTGCCGTCGACGGGCAACTCGAAAAAGTCGGGGCATTCCCAAAGGCCGGGGACATGGCTTACCTTGGTCCAGTGTCGCATATCCGTGGAATTGAAGAAGGACATGCCGTCCTTTTCGAACAGCAGCATCACCCAGGTGTGGGCAGGCGCGTACCAGAATACCTTAGGGTCGCGGGTAGAAGTCGTGCCCAATTCCCAGTCGCTGTTGATGATCGGGTTGCCTTTATAGTGCTGAA
>PMUF01000326.1 GCA_003167015.1 Chitinophagaceae bacterium
GGATATGGGCATAGATCTCATCATCGGACGTTCCATATCCCATTTCCATATCTACGGACAGCGGAATCTGCACAGAAGATAATATGCGGTTAATGACAAAGAGATAATCATCGAAGGGCATCCCTTCCCCGTCAAGATAGCCCAGGCTGCCCGCCACCGCGGCGCTGGACGTGGCAATAGCCGGGAAGCCTTTTTCCTGGAAGACGATGGCGCTTTTCGCATTCCATACGTTCGGTAGTATAAACAGCTCGGTTGACTGATGTAAGTCGTTGAATGTTTGAAATGTTGCTGACATAATTTGATCATTTTTCAGCAACAAAAGTATACCCGCGGAAAACCATAGGATTGTAAAAAACGGAACAATGCAAGGATCGGCCGAAAAGGCTATAAATCAATGATCGGCCAGCGCAAGGGCAACAGGAGATGTCGCCGATGAATAGCCGGAAGGAGTGAACCCCGTAAAAGATTTGAATTCTTTTATAAAATGCGACTGGTCAAAATATCCGCAGTCGTACGCGATGGAAGTTAACGATATCTCTCTTTTAGTAACGAGCCGGAGGCTATTCTGAAAACGGTTTATTTTAGTATATAGTTTCGGCGTAAGCCCGGTATATTGCAAGAATAATTTCTGCAGATATCTGGACGTGAAGCCGTATCGGGCCGCCACATTTTCAATGTTATCAAAAAAATCCTCATGTCGCAACTCATTCATGATATCACTCACTACAGCCATTCGACCGGATTTTTTTTCCGCCAGCAAAAGCCTGCGCAGCAAAAACTCCTCAACAAGTTCAATCCTCTTGCTCCATCCCGGCGTTTCCAGCAGTTTTGAGTGCAGCGTATGCACTGCCTTACCTTCTACATCGGCGAAATCGACAACCTGGTTATTGAACACGTCGATCTTGCCGTTCAAAAAACAGCCGGCCGCATGCGGGTGACAACGTACGCCCAACATGGTATTTTTGCCAATAGATCTGATCGGCAGGGGCCTGATGATTTGCCCCCACAATTCAACCGCCGGAGTAGTAACGAAGCCATTTCCGGCGGCTGTTTGCCAGTTGCCTGTTCCCAGGTTGAAGATGATCTCCATGTTGCCGCTCGGAAATACAGTATCGTCAAACGCCACATCCGTTTCCGCCTCATAGATGTAATAGCATTTCACATACGACTTTAACCTGTCGCCCGGCTTGATTTCAGTATATTGCATGGCTATGATAAAATTAATTCATCCTTCATTCTTTAGCAACTTATTCGCCGTAAGTTCTTTGTTACTGACATTCGTTTGCGCTTCCACCGACGGTACTGCGCAGTCTGCACCAAAGACGACCCTGCTGGCGCTCTCAAAATCCGACCATACGCTGGCGATTGTCGATCCGGTTACGCTGAAGGTTATCGCGCGTGTGCCGGTCGGCCCCGATCCGCATGAAGTGATCGCCTCGTCGGATGGCAGGACGGCTTATGTGTCTAACTATGCAGGCGGTACCTTATATGAGCTCGATATCATCGACCTCGTTGCGCAAAAGGCTTTGCCTCATATCGATACCAGGCCACTGATCGGTCTGCATGGCCTCACCTTTGCCGCCGGGAAACTCTGGTTTACGGCTGAAGGCTCCAAATCCATCGGCCGGTTTGACCCGGCCACTTCCAAAATCGACTGGTGCATGGGCACAGGTCAGGACAGAACGCACATGATTGACGTAACCGGCGATGGGAAAAAGATCTATACGACTAATGTCTCATCCGGTACGGTCAGCATCCTGGTGGACACCTTGATTCAACCAGGCCCTCCCCCAGGCATGCCTGGGGCGCCCGGCGCTCCCGGAGGTCAATCCGCTGGCGCAGGTACTCCCGCAAATTCTCCCGCCGGCGCACCGCCCAAAGGCGGCCCCGGAGGATTCGGCTCTAAACCGCACATGGACTGGGTCCAGACCCTCATCCCCGTAGGAAAAGGTTCCGAGGGCTTTGATGTATCCCCCGATGGCCGCGAACTCTGGACGGCTGCCGCAGACGACGGCTCCATTTATATCATTGATATCGCCGCCAAAAAAGTGTCCGCTAAGATCGATGCCGGCGCAGTAGGAGCCAACCGTCTCAAATTCACGCCCGATGGCAAAAGAGTATTGATTACAAGCCTGAGGAATGGCGACCTGTTCGTTTTTGATGCGGCGTCGCATCAACTGGTGAAACGCCTGAATACCGGCCGCGGGGCCGCAGGCATCCTGGTCGACAGCGATGGATCACGCGCGTTCATAGGCTGTACCGCCGATAATTATGTAGCAGTGATAGACCTTCAGAGCCTGACGGTTACAGGCCATCTTGATGTAGGCGGAGGCCCCGACGGCCTTGCCTGGGCAATCCGCTAAGCCCCGGGGCGGCGCCACGCTAACCTCGCCGAAATTTCCCTTCACCCGCCATCCATACAAATTGGTGCGTCCCGGAGACGAGCGCTTCCACCTGTGTGCCGCCGCCCGGCAATTCGAGGGTCAGCGTCGCTGAAGCGCCGGCAGGGATCGTTGCAGTATAGGTCAGCCGGTCGCCGGTCCGTTGCCAATGGGAAACAATCGTTCCGAAAGGACAATCATGCGTGGCGCTGAATTCGTTCAGCCCGGTAACGAAATGAGGTCGCAGCCGGATATGCCGGAATCCCGGTTCTGCCGTATCAGCCAGTATCCCGCCAAGCCCCTTATAAAACCAGGCGCTGATCTCCCCAAACATGATATGGTTGAGTGAAATGTCGCTGCCGGCGTTGATCGGCCAGTTCTCATACAGAGTCGTAGCGCCATTCTTCATCCACCAGCCCCAGGAGGGCTCGGTTTCGTTGGATGCCAGCCGGTAGGCCAGGTCCGCATACCCATTCTCACTCAGCGCATTCAGGATCGTTTTGGTCCCCAGCAGACCTACGTCCAGCTTCACGCTGTCTGCCCGGACCCGGGCGGCGAGGACAGCCGCGGTCTTCGGGATGATCGGCGCGGGGACCAGGTGCCAGTATAGCGCCGCGCTCAGCTCTGTCTGTAGTCCCTGGGCATAGTTGCCGGTGGCGGCGTCAAGGTACTTGTTGTTAAAGGCCGCTTTTATCTTCTCCGCCAACCGGCTGTACATCGTGTAATCCGTGTCGTGATGGAACAGCCTGGCCGCATGAGCCAGAATAACCACGTCGGCATAATAATACGCCGTGGACGTAAATTCAACGGGCGTCTTTGATTTGACCGGGATCCAATCTCCCAGTCCCCAGGTCGTCAGCCCGGACGGGTACAGGCTATTGATATGATCGACGTAACGTTTGATGTTCTCGTAACAATCCCCCAGCAGCTGAGGATCACCGTAAAATAAATAGACATCCCAGGGGATGATCGCAATGGCGCTCGTCCAGTCCGGGCCGTTGCCCCACTCATAGCCCCAGCCGCCGGTAGGGACGATGGACGGCAAAATGCCATTGGGCTGCTGTTCGTCGCGCAGGTCTGCCAGCCATTTCTCATACACCGTGATCGCGTCGAAGTTATAGAGGCCGGTCTCCACCGCAATCTGGGCATCGCCCGTCCAGCCGTTCTTCTCCCGCTGCGGGCAGTCGGTAGGATAACCGAATAAATTCGACAAATAAGAATTATTCGTCGCCGCCCAGATCTTATTGATCGTCGGATTGGAAGATTGAATCGTCCCCGCCGGCCGCACGTCACTGTGCATGAAATAGCCCGTCAGGCTATTTTGTTGAAGGGCCACCGGCTGGCTCGCAGTGACCTCGATATATTGAAAACCTTTGTAATTAAACCGTGGCTGAAAGGTTTCTTCGCCCTCGCCTTTCAGGATATAGATATCGGTCTGAAAAGGATCGCTGTCGTCCGTGGGGCGGTAATGCACATCTATATTCGACTGATCGACATGACCGGTCGGATAAAGGCGTTCCCCATGCTTCAACCGCAGGATCGTTCCTGCCGGTCCCTGCACGGTGATCCGGCTGACACCCGCGATATTCCGTCCCAGATCGAAGACATAATCCGAATCACTAAACCGCTTGACATCAACCGCATTTATCGTATCCCTGATCCGGATCGGCACCGAACCTTGCGCTACAACATGTTGCGACGGTACACCGGTAAAAATAATATTCTTCCAGCCGGTATCAATAAAAGACGCCTCATTCCAATGCGGAATATCCAACCGCGCGTCTACATGTTCCCCCGTATAAATACTGTTAAAGACCACCGGACTCAAAGCTGTTCTCCAATCCTTCCCACTGGAAATCGTCTCCGTTGATCCGTCGGTATAAGTAAGGCGTAAATCCAGACAGAATGAAGGCCGGGCCCGCCAGGGCGCCTTATCGAAATACCATACCGCCGTAGATTGCAGATTATAGGAACCATTACCCAGCAGCATCCCGATCGCATTTGACCCATTATTCAAATATTTCGTCACATCATACGTCACATACAAATTCCGGCGATCGAATCGCGTATACATCGGGTCGAGTACATGGTCACCGACACGCTTGCCATTTATAAATAACTCATAGAGACCTGCAGCCGCTATATAGACCCGGGCCGACGCTATAGTTTTGGTCAGGGAAAAGCTGTGCCGGAAATAAGCGGCAGGCTTGGTGCGGATGTCTTTGGTATCGGTGATCCAGCTGCCTTTCCAATGGCTTTGGTCCAGCATCCCCGTCTCGAAGGATGCGACAGGCCCCTGCACTGCCTGACCTTCGCGGTTCCATATCGTCACCCGCCAATAGTATCGCGTAAAAGGTTGCAAAGGCGGACCGTCATAGGTGACCAGCTGCGCTGGGCCCGGACGTTTCCCGGTCTGCCAGATCGTACCACGTCCCGCCGGGACAATCGTACCACGTCCCTCCGTTATGGCGGCAGAATCCGTGCCGGCGACCAGGGCGTAAGCTGTCTGTCCGGCATTGCGTTCACTCCCGTTCAACCGCCAGGACAGCCGCGGATGGGCGGCATCGATACCCAGGGGATCTATAAGATGTTCCGTCTGCATGCCGGTCACGACAGGGCCGGAAGATTGCGCATACAGTCCCGCGGACGCGAGGCTGATGAGGCACATGAAGGCAAGATGTTTCATGTTGCGAATGTAACCCAAATCCCTAAATACCCTTCACCTCTCCGCCATCCATCCGAACCGCCGATCCCGTCATCCATTTTGCCCCCGGTGATACGAGAAAAGCCATCAGCTCCGCTATTTCTTCAGGTTCACCATATCGCTCGATATGAGCTTCAACCAAAAACTTAGACTTCGCCTCTTCCAGCGTCATCTTATTCGCTGCAGACCATTTCGTCAAAAACCCGATACGGCGGTGGCTCATCACCGGCCCGGGCAATACGCTGTTCACCTGTACGCCATCGATGATTCCTTGTTCCGCGAATGCTTTTGCCAACGCAACGATTGCCGCATTGATCGTTGCCACGGCAGCAAACCCGGGTTTAGGGTCTTCGGCTGAATTTCCTGAGGTCAGAATCACCGAGCCCTTCGATGCTTTCAGATAAGGCCACGCTTTGATGGTTAACCTTCGCGCACCATGCAATTTCATCTCGGCCCCGTCGTTCCATTGCTCATCGGCCATTTCGAACAGATGGATTTGCGGTACGGCGCCCGCGATGTTCACCAACGCATCGATCCTGCCGAATTTCTCCACAGTACTCCTGATCACCTTATCCACTGATTCCGGCAGTCTTAAATCAGCGGCAATGGCCAGGGGCTCCGCGCCGGCGGCTTTAACGGCCGAAGCCGTTTCCGCTAATTCTTCTTCCCTGCGTGCCACCAACACTACCCCTGTGAAGTCTTTTGCCAGCCTGGTCGCAGTCGCCCGTCCGATCCCGGCGCTTGCGCCGGTTACAATGGCAATTTTCGATTCCATTTTTGCAATTTTTGGGATTATAATTTACACTATTCCGGCAAGCCATCCAAAAAGGCGAGGATCTCGGCCCCGATCTCATTGACATGCGTTTCCAATGCAAAATGACCGGTGTCAAAAAATTTCACCGTGGCGTTCGGTATATCACGCTTGAATGCCTCAGCGCCCGGAGGCAGAAAGAACGGGTCCTTATCCCCCCAGGCGGCCAGAAAAGCAGGCTGTTTATCCCGGAAATATTGCTGGAATACAGGATACAGGGCTACATTACTGGCATAGTCCCTGAAGAGGTCCAGTTGTATCTCGACATTTCCCGGCTGATCCAGAAAATGTTGATCCAGCGTATAAGATTCGGGCGCCACCAATGACGGATCGGCCACACCAGTCAAATACTGCCATTTTGTAGTGCCCGCCTCCACCATCATTTTTAATGCATTGCGATTCTCCAATGTCTGCTCAGCCCAATATTTCTGAATAGGGTTCCAGCCGTCACTCAAGCCTTCCAGATACGCATTCCCATTTTGCGAAATGATGGCAGTGATTTTCCCGGGATTCGCTACAGCAAGCCGGTAGCCCACAGGAGCCCCATAATCAAACACATATATAGCGAATCTTTTCAGCCGCAGTTGATCGACGAATCCCTGGATATAGGTAGTAAGGTTATTAAAGGTGTAGGTAAAGACATCGCGACCCGGCCTGTCCGTAAAACCAAAGCCGGGTAGGTCAGGTGCAATAACGTGATATTTCCCGCTCAAAATCGGGATGAGATTCCTGAACATGTGTGATGAGGTCGGATAGCCATGCAGCAATAAGATGACCGGTGCATCTTTTGAACCTGCCTCCCTGTAAAATATAGACAATCCATTCACGTTGAGGCTGCGATGATTTACCGTTGAAGGTTTCATAATTTTTAAGTTTAGTTTTTTTATGCTCCCAAAAAGGATCGGATGTTTTCCGCAATATCGGTATGGTGCTCTTCCAATGCCAAATGACTTGTGTCATAAACATTCAATTCTGCTGACGGGACATCCTTTTTGATCGCTTCTGCCGCAGCCAGCGGGAAAAACACATCATTTTTTCCCCACACCAACAGTATCCGGGGCTTCGTCTCTTTCAGCCATTTCTGCCACTTCGGGTATTCAGCTATATTGCTGGCATAATTGTACAGTAAATCCAACTGTATCTCTTCCTGCCCCGGGCGGCTCAGGTAATGCAATGCATTGATGTAATGGTCGGGGTTAATGTTGTCCGGATCCTTCGCCCCGTTTAAAAAGAACAGTTTAATGCCTTCAAGGGTCAAAAGCGGTTTGACCAACTCAACGGTTTTCTCATTTCTATTTTCAAGGAAAGGGGCAGCGTCACGCATAGCCGGCCCTAATCCTTCCTCATAGAGATTGGAATTCTGCAAAATCAAACTGGCGAACATATTCGGCCGGCGTGCGGCAATGCGAAAAGTAATGGGGCCGCCATAACCCAGCGCATAGACCGAAGGATGCCGTAGACCCATCCGCTCTATGAACTTCTCGATAGTCAGCGAAATATTGTCAAACGTATATTGATAACTTTTTTTGTCCGGCACGTCACTCTCTCCGAATCCCGGGAAATCAGGAGCTACAAGGTAATAGTCATTTTGTAGATCCGTCATAAGCTCCTGGAAGGCGCCGGAAGCATTAGGCACACCGTTGAGCAATATGATTTGCTGCTTCTCTTTATCCCCGGCCTCCCTGTAAAAGATATGAATGCCGCCAACATCGATCTTTCCGTAATGCATTGTTTTCCTTTTCATTTTATGATTTATTAATGCGTTAATACCGGTTGTTACAATGACTTCACGATCCAAAAGTATATAATTAAATTTAAAACAGACAAGTCTGTTTTTACTTATTTTTAAAAAAATTGCCCCTTTTGGGACAACTCTTGACAGGGTGAAATAAATGGGGCCCTATAATAACTTATTGACTATTTCGCGGGCGGTGATGACCGGCCAGGTGCTGCCATGTACTTTATTGGAAATCAGTGCCCCTTCAAACAGCAAATAGATCTGATCGGCCAGGTCTTCTTTATGTACGGGCTTCAGAATATCCGCAAAAAGCCTGCGGACGCCATCCTTCTGCTTCTTTATTTGTTGCTTTACCGCCTTTGCATCCCTGGGCATCTCAGAAATGATATTTAAGAAATTGCAGCCGAAATAATCCTTCCTTTGAACCAGTTCGACCAGGTAATCAAAGACACCCAATACCTTATCTTTTGCTTTACTATGTTTATCCGCTGCGGCTTTTAACGCTTCGTCAGTAGCCGCGCCGGCTGTTTTCAAATAAATGAGTAATATCTCTTCCTTAGTCCGGAACGCGGCATATAAGGAGGACTTCACAACGCCTGATTCCTCTATGATCTGGTTGATCCCCGTATTCACATAACCCTGCTCGTAAAACAACCGCGACGCCGTGTCAATAATGGTTTGCCGTATCGCATTTTTTCTCTCATTGCGCATACCCAAAAATAGAGACAAATCATCTTACAGACAAGTCTGTTCCATTTTCCTCCTGATGCCCTTCCCCATCGGTCTGGTTCGCTTCCTCAGGCCTGGCGACCGCATATTCTTCTGCATTCTCTTCTTTCTTGCGCCCCAGCCTCTTCTTGAACCATGCACCCACTCCGGCAAATGCCAGCACAATAAACTTCCACAAAGGCGCCAGGAACTTCGCTATCAACGCAAACAGCCCGGCCTTGGCTAAAAGATGCCCGGCCACAAGTCCCCCAATCGTCCAGGCCGCTACCTTATCGATCTTGGGATCGAAATCGATATATGAATTCCCATCCGTGAAACTACCGACGTCCAGCACCTTCGATATTTGCTGATTGACCAGGGGCAGGTTGTACATTTTTCCTACCGCGTTTAAGGACAGCATGCCTTTCCTGCCCAAAATCCTTATTTCATAGTTCAGCGTGTGGGAATCGTCTTGCCCACCGAACTCTATCTCTTTAGCCCAATGAAGAATTTTTCTCTGCCTGTCGTAATAAGGTTTTTCCGCCCAGCCAACGATATGAATCGTCGGATAACCGGCTTTTGTGCGTTTCTCATTTTCAGTCTTTTCATCCTCCTGGATATTTTTCAACAGTTCGTCGTAATTGATCTTGTCAGCGTCCTCATCTTTAACGTATCCTATCTCGCTATAGGTGATCACAAAGGCATAGCTGCTGTCCGAGAAAGGGTCCGCATCTTCCGGAAAGATCATACCGATCACTTCCTCGGTAGCAGACTCGGGGTTGTTCCATACCTTTGTCAATACGTCTTTGCTTTGCTGTTTGTTGAGGTATTTGAACCCCCGGGGGATATTCAGCATCACGTGACCGTCTTCCGGTTTGATTTTGCCGGTACTGTATATCAAAGCCTTGTTGACGGAATCTCTGAAGTGCAAATAAATCCTCTGATAAATTTCGGTCGAATCGGCCGGCGCATGTGCATTGGCGCAGATGGACAGCGAGAGCATCATAGGGAGGGTCAGGAGCCTAAGGTTCATGTTTTAAGTACAAGATGTAAATTATTATCCGAAAAAGGAAGTCATGCCGGGAAATTGATTATAATTTACAGTTTTACATAAACTTATAATTTAAATAAGATTTATATATTATAAAATCATGAAAACAATCGTTTACATCGGGACAAGCCTCGATGGCTTTATCGCAAGAACGAACGGGGACTTCGATTGGTTATCCCGGTTTGCGAACGATGAGGCTGTCCTGGCCTATGAAGAATTAACGAACAGGATCGATGCGATCGTGATCGGAAGGGGCACATACGAAAAAGTACTTACTTTTCCCTCCTGGCCTTACGAAAAGAAAGTATTTGTGCTAAGTAGTAGCATGACGGAAGCACCGGCAAAACTCAGCGATAAAGTAACCTTTCTTTCGATGCCTCCGGCAGCGTTGTTAAACTATCTTGCCGGTATGCGGTATTCTACCGTCTATATTGACGGCGGAAAAGTCATACAGGACTTTTTAAAAGAAGATCTTGTAGATGAGTTGATCATTTCAAAAGCCCCGGTTCTTATAGGAAGCGGCATTCCATTGTTCGGTTATCTTGATCATGATCTCGCATTCGAACATACCAGGACCGAGGTATGTTCGAATGGACTCGTGAGAAGCTATTATATCAGATCCATTCCCAATAGCCGTTGATCCAATAGAACTGGCCATCCTGCCGTTGGTGCCAATAGCCCCTCACCCACATCTTGTGCGGGTCACGCACGATCCAGTATCCCTGTTGCCAGGCATAGCCATTGTTGCGCCAGGCCCATTCGCCATCTACCCAAATGTGTTCGGATGAGGGCTGAGGAGGCCGGTTGAAAGAAGGTTCGGGAGGCATTGAAGCGACAAAAACATTATCGGGAATCCTTTTCCAGTAGCCCATGACCCAATACCATTCTCCATTAGGCCATTGCGCCCAATGCCCGTTGATAAAGACCTTATTCGGTTCGGGCACGGTCCAGTATCCTGTCTGGTACATGTAATGATTATTCACCCAGATCCATTCCCCATGCACCCAAAGATGTTGGTTGGAGGGCCTTGGAGGCCGCAGGTAACTGGGTTCGGGTATCCACAGGGCAACGCCCATATGAGGTATGGGTTTCCAGTATCCCGGCTGCCAGTAGGCGCTGCCGTCCGGATTTTTCACCCATTCACCCTTCACCCAGATATGGTCCTTTTCAGGCACGGTCCAGAATCCCGGTTGGCGGACATAAGTATTGCCTTGAGGTACCCATTCCCCCTCAATCCAGACGTGATTGGTGGTCGGCTGTGGTGGCCTTTCAACAAAGGGCTCCGCCGGCAGTATGTTGATCGTAATGTGTATTTGTGCATGAAGAGCACTAAGAGAGGACGATAATAGAAAGACCAGGGAAAGAGCCAAAAGGGACCTTCTCATATTGGATAGATTTTTAAGTTACAGCACAGGATCAATTATCGCTCCAATTCAAGTCATTCTTGTCCTTCATCGGATAAATTACAAATTGTTAACAACTGTCCCTCGTCCCGGGCATATCGCCCGTGAGGCGCTACGGGTTCTTCACCGGATCCGATTGAACCCTCCCCCATCCCCGTAGCCGCGTTTTACCATGTATATCTCGCCTCTTTCCAGCATATCTTTAAGCTGCTTTCTCAGGTATATCGTGGTATCTGCTTTAACGAAATAATCGTCTCCGGATAAACTGGTGACAAAGTAGTTGTATTGTAGATTGCTGTGAAAGGCTATGACCGTGTCCCCCCTGACGCCGGCTATCCGCAGAAAATAATAATTTTTTCCGATGTCTGCGTCTTCTTTAATGATATAAACATCATCAACGGCAGGGTTTCCGACAAATTCGGCCCTATGCTTCTGATTGTTGTTGTTCCAGTAAAACCAATATGCAGT
Source organism: Chitinophagaceae bacterium (assembly GCA_003167015.1). Taxonomy (GTDB): domain Bacteria; phylum Bacteroidota; class Bacteroidia; order Chitinophagales; family Chitinophagaceae; genus Puia. Next base: position 11,265 of record PMUF01000326.1, read on the forward strand.
AATAGCAACCGAAAGAATGATTGCCGAGTACAGATAAAACGGCGTTTTAGCACGCCTTTCATATTTCCTGATTAAATTCTCCGATGGGGTCCTGTCACCGCAATTCGTACAACGTACCTCAAACTGCTTAGGGCCTATGGGAAAAACAGGAATGTAGCAGAAATGAAAATAAGGCCTGTATACCCTGATCTCTCTTTCAAAGGCCTTGCATGGGTAACAGATGTGATCGTTATCCGTATACTTGCCAAGGGTGGCCATCCTTCTGCCAAAAAGAATTAAAAGCATTTTGCAAAGTATACAATTTTCACCAGCGGACCCGGTAAGAGGGGAAATTGTCCACAAACGAGGATGTAACAGGTTATACTTCGGCTTTAAAGGTCTTTCCTAACTCCTTACCCAAACCAAAATAATGTCGGAAATTATAGATCAGCGGCTCCCACTTTTCAGGATTGATGTGATTATCTTTTATCACTAAACTTTCATCCACATGGATCTTTACCACCCGTACCTCCACTGCGGCAATGGGCCCCTGTTCCACCGGGTCGTCTTCAACCACGATCTTATTTCTTAACACCGCCTCAAAATGCATGCTGCATTCCCCGATCCGTGGAGGAACAACCATATCGGACGGTAGCTTCGTAAATCCACCCGCCCTGAACTTATCAGGCTCATATTGATACCTGGTCTTTTTATAATCGGGTATAGGTTGCGCACCAGTGAGCGTGGCGATTCGTTCTACCTTATCAAAAAGACAGGCAGCGGGGATATTGACCACACATTCACCCTGCTTAATGAGGTTTTGATAGGTCTTTGATCCGCACTCCAACCCTATCAGCAATGTCCTGCCTAGTGCCCACACAGACGAGACCGGACCGATATTGGCCAGATTATTCTCATCGACTGTACTGATCAATGCCACCGGTGTCCCAAAATACAGAATAGCCGGTTCTATGTTTTTAAATGTTTTTTGCCTGTCCATTGATCAGTTAGCGCAAATCCTATGCCCCGAAACTTCGCCCGGCCCGGCGGTATTGCGCCGGTTGGATGCCATATTGCGCTTTGAACGCCCGGCCAAACGCGCTTGGGTTGTCGAATCCGCATTGCCAGCTGACGTCCATCACCGGTAGGTCAGTGCGGCGTAAAAGATCGGCTGCATGATGAAGCCTGACCCGGGCAAGATAGCAGTGCGGTGTCAGCCGGAAAGCGTATTTGAATTGCCTCACGAGCTGCGGCACGGAGAGGCAGGCAGCTTTACCGATCGTGTCCAGGTCCAGCTTTTCCCTGTAAGCCGAATGCAACAGGTCTTTCGCAACACATACCCGGCTGAAAATCTCCTTCCTGGTGCTGGCTTTAACGGCATCGATCCTGCCGGTGCCGTTGACATCGGACTTATAGGTCCGGACAAGCTGCCGCAACAAAAACACCAGCCGTTCATCAGTCAGGCCGTCGTGATCACCCAGCCTGTCCAGATAGGCCGTAAGGTCCCCTAGCTGGCGGAGCAGTCGCTGCCCAATCGGATGCAGCGTTTGAAAAAACTCAAGGGTATCATTCCCGGAGTATGACGGATTGTCCGTCGAAGCCTCTTCACTGCGCAGACAGTCCTGAAATACAGCGCCGGCGAATTCCCTTTTAAAAAAGATGGACAGCACCTTGGCCGGTTCCCCTTTTTGAACCTGGCAGCCGTACCGTTGATCATCGTTGAGGATCAGGAATTGACCGGGCCTGACCGCTAACCGACGGCGGTCAATGGTATACCACTCCTCACCGCTGAGTACCGTCTTCAGCGAAAGACAGCCGACGTGATCGTCGCAATGCGATTCATTGCTCCAGGCATTGAAGACGACATTGTGTTTTTTAAATTGGCTGAAATGTCGTTGTTCATCGAACCCGGGCTCGCTGGGGTCAGGCAGACGGGTATAATACATAATAGCCAAAAGATACAATTTTGAGCAATTCCGCACATTGGTTTTTCCATGGACGGCATAGCTTGGCCCCATTAAATCAGCCATCCATGCGCTCTGCTTCAGCCGGTCAATCCACTTCACCTATCCGATCCGCCCTGTCCATGCGATCCGCTTCACCCGTCCGATGCGCCCCCTCTATGCGATCTGCTCTTTACTGGGTAGGAGGTCTGCTGCTCCTGGCAGCCTGCCATTCCGCGAAGCACCCCGATGATCCGGCCTTGCTTCAGCGGGTTTTGACAGACTATTTTGCTGCGATCGGGACGCACGACACGGCAAAGATGCAGGCGCTGACAACGGATGACTTCATTCTGTACGAGGACGGCCTGGTCTGGAACAATGACAGCGCGTTTAAGAACATCCGCCGGCATCTGCCTTTTACAGTAAAATATACATTGGGCGATATGCGGATGTTTGTAGATGAACATTCAGGCGATTGCGTGTACACCAACCGTGCCGATTTTGTCTTCCACGACAGCGACAACGTGCGTATCGATTTTCTCGAAACCGCCAGCTTTAGGCGGACGGAGGCGGGCTGGAAGATCAACGTCCTGCATGTCACGGTACGTCAGCCGCGTTACGACACGATCCGATATTTGCGCGACCATTATGCCGATCGGATGAAGGTCTTTGCGGCCGAGCCTTTGGTGACGGGAGGGCTTGTGTTCCTGGGCAACAGCATCACTGAGTTCGGCGACTGGAAGCAGCTGACTGGCGATTCGACAGCCGTGAACCGGGGCATTGCGGCTGACAATAGCTTTGGGGTGCTTGACCGGCTGGGAGAGGTGATAGCACGGCGGCCGCGTAAACTGTTCCTGGAGATCGGCATCAACGATATTGCTCAGGATATACCGGTCGAGGTGATTGAGAAGAACATTTATTCGATTGTCCGGCGTGTCAGGGCAGGATCGCCGAACACGTCGGTGTATGTGATCAGCATCTTACCGACGAATAATGACGTCCGCCGGGAATACCCCGAGTTGTACGGGAAGAATGGTATAGTGCAACGGCTGAATTATGAGTTGCATCTTCATGCGGTGGAGAATGGGTTTGGCTATATCGACGTTTGGCGCCGGGTTGTCACCCCGGACGGCGATCTGGACCGGCGGTATGCGCGACCCGACGGCCTGCATCCGAATGCAGCAGGGTATCAGGTTTGGGCACAGCTGATGCGGGCGCAATAGAGATGCTCTTCCTGAAAACCCTCCGGGCGACATCGTCAAAAAGGGAATGATATAAGTTCTTGAATTCATCATGCAGTAGTCCGTCCTTGTCAAAGCAAATCTTCCTGAAGGATACTCTTTTCAATCTCCCGACCTGTAAGTTTTTCCATAAATGAAATACAATCGTAGCCAAAACTATATACAAGAACCTAGATTTGGCTGCCAATAACCTACTCTATTCCCAGCCAAATATTACCCCAAAAAACCACTTTTGGCTGCCGATATCCACCCGTATCCTCAGCCAAATCTATTTCAAAAGGCCATAATTAACATATACACATGATTATCAACAGTTTAATGGATATCCTTTTTTACCCTTACTTTGCCTCAACATGAAATACGGAATCATCACGTCAGGATCCAGGGGCGACGTCCAGCCTTTTATCGCACTGGCATTGGCATTAATGGAAAAAGGTCACGAAGTCACCGTCGTCGCACCTGTAAATTTCAGGGAATTTGTGGAAGGATTTGGCGTGTCCTATTGGCCGGTGACAGGCGACACCGAACGCCTGATCAATTCACCCACGGCCCTTAAGATCCTGGAAGGTGGAAGTATATTTAAATTTATTTATCACTTGCAAAAGATTGTAGCGCAAACTGCCGACCAATCTAGCCGCGACATACTGGCAGCTTGCAGCCACTTCGATCATTTGATCGTCAGCGTTCTACCCCTTCCCTTTGTATATTCTATTGCGGAAAAATACCATAAAAAGTGCGCAGTAATCTTTCTGAGTGTGCCACCGATACCAACGAGGGAATTTCCTTTCCAGGTTTTTGGCACAAAAGGCCATGCATGGCTCAACAGACTGTCTTACCGGCTTCTGGGACTCGCATATGCCATGACCAGCCAACAGGTCAACCGGTTCCGAAAGGGAATTGGCCTGCCGCCTGCCAACGTGATGAAGGCCTGCCTTCGGTCGGATATGCTGGCCATAACAGCCGTCAGTCAACTATTGGTAAAACAACCCGGGGACTGGCCGCCTAATGCGCACATAACCGGTTTCTTTTTCCTTCCGCGGGCGGCAAGGGAAAAACGGGGTATAAATGAACTGCCAGATGGCCTGGAAGAATGGCTCGCTAAAGGAGACAAGCCTGTGTACATAGGATTCGGAAGTATCCCCATCCCCGATAATGCAAAGTTTATACGCACACTGGAAGGTGTCCTGACTAAAAAAAGAGTAGTGCTGGGCGTTGGATGGTCGGTACTGAACGGCCTACCTGTGCATCCTGATCTTTTTGTAGTCAAATATGTCAATCACGACTGGCTCCTTCCCCGCTGCAGCACGATCATTATCCATGGCGGCATTGGTACTGTTGGCGCAGCTTTACGCAGTGGTACGCCGCTCATCGTCGTCTCGATTCTCGCCGACCAGCCCATCAACGGTAAGATGATCGAACAGAAAAAACTGGGTCGCCATATTCCATTTAAGAAACTTTCCCCCGAAAGGTTGCTCGAAGCCATCAATGCGACAGCAGACCCGGTGATAATAGAAAATTGCAAGACTGCAGCTGCAACCATCAAGGCCGAAGATGGCCTGGAAAAAGCAGTCCATCTCATTCAACAATATTTCCAATAGAATGCTCCTCCCTACCCGTAGGATACGCTCTGTACCCACGGTAATCCTCCTCAACCCGGCGTATTACCTTAACCTTAACATACTCTCGTTAAATATACTGGTCTGTTTGCCTTCTTATATCCAGGATGGGCGAAACGGAACGAACGCTCAGCCGCTAACTTAAAATCATACACAAAATGAAAAAGATCTTTACACTTACCATCCTGGCAGCGGCCAGTATGCTAATAGCCACCCGGAGCGATGCCCAGGAAACCGATCCGGTTTATCAACAACCGGCTCATCCTGCTTATCAGCAACCGCCTCCTGTTTACCAGGCGCCGCCGCCCGTCTACCAGCAACCCTATCCTGCGGATCAGGGCGCTTATCCCTACCCCGCTGATGGGTATACCTACGGCGACGGCGTAGCCTTTGAAGCCCAGTTCCCCGGGTATGCTTACTACGACTACCCCATCTGGAACGGTCACTATCGGGATTACGCCTACTATGCCCACTATCGGCCTTTTTTCGAAAGAAGATATGCCGGATATTTCAACGGCGGTCGCTTTGATCGGGGTCGCTTTCAGCACGAAAACTACGGTCGCGGATATGCCTATGGCGGCGGCTACGCCAATCGTGGTGGCTACGTCAATCGCGGATACGCCGGCCGTGGCAACCTCAACCCCGGATATGCCAATCGCGGCAACTTCAATCGCGGTCACGCTTATGCCGGACGGGGCGGTTTCGGCGGGCACAGTGCCCCTCAACGAGGCGGTTTCGGTAACCATGGCGGCGGACATGCCGGTGGCGGCTATGGCCACGGACGCAGATAAAATATAACTATACATCGAATGGCGCGGCCCAACAGCCGCGCCATTTTGTTAAGTTTTACCCACCGGGCAATACTATTGACCAAAGCCCGTTCTTAAGGTTGATCCGAAGTGTCGTGGTAATGCTCTTCTTCTTCCACCAGTTGCACACAACAGCATTCTATTTCTTAATGCTGTACCATCAGATCCATATAATCGCTCATCATCTACATGCCTGTTTGAACATCCGGCTATAAAATATTGGCCTGAGTCAACTCGTCATCTCCGGTGTTTTCTATTACCGCGTACAGTCATTTTTTTATCATAATAATAAATAATTAAAGTCTATGAATTTTTTCAAAATTATTCCCGTGCTATTATTTGTAACGGCGCTGAGTTGTAAAAAAAGCGATTCCAACAATAGTACCACTGGAAATCCAACAGTTACATCAACATATCCTAATAATAATGTAACCGGAGTCGCACGTAACCAGCCAATCGAATTTACTTTCAGTCAGGCAATGGACTCTTCAACCATTAACAATTCGACCTTTACATTGATGCTGGACTCAACGAACATTCCGGGTACCGTGACCTATTCAGGCACCACAGCCGTATTTACGCCATCTGCTGTCCTCTCAGCTGACTCGACCTACACGGCTACCATAACTACCGGGGCAAAAAATCTTGCCGGAATGGGGCTTGTCAAAAATTCGGTCTGGAGTTTTACCACCGGAGGTAGCGTATCTACTTTAGCCGTGGTTAATCTGGGTGAGGCAGGAAATTATGTTATTGTCGCTAAAACAGCCATCACTAATATTTCCACATCGGTCATTACAGGTAATTTGGGCCTAAGCCCTGCTGCCACTTCCTATATTACAGGGCTTCCCCTGACCAACGCAACCGGGTATGCGACTTCAGCGCAGGTCACCGGGAATATATATGCCGCGGATATGGCAGCTCCCACTCCCATTAATCTGACTACAGCAGTAAATAATATGGATTCAGCCTATACTGATGCAGCCGGACGCCCGACACCCGATTTTTCGGAACTTGGTACCGGTAATCTCGGTGGATTAACACTCGTTCCGGGACTTTACAAATGGACGAGCAACGTTACCATTCCAACCAATGTAACCATTGCAGGTGGTCCCAATGATGTCTGGATTTTCCAGATCTCCGGCAACCTGACGATGAGTTCCGCAAAAAGCATCATCCTCAGCGGCGGCGCCCGGGCCAGCAACATCTTCTGGCAGGTCGCAGGTCAGGCAACGCTAGGCACCACATCGCAATTCGACGGAATAATTTTGTCGATGACAGGCATTACCCTTCAAACAGGCGCTTCCATGAATGGTCGGGCTCTCGCACAGACTGCCGTCATTTTGGATGCCAACACCATTACCGCACCTTAAAAAAGAAGAGATCAATCATCGAAGGGGCTGGTAAAAACTATACATTATACATCGAATGGCGCGGCCCAACAGCCGCGCCATTCGCATTTCCGGGGCCCTCCGCCCTCCGGCCTCATGCCCATCCACATGTAGAAAAAATTGCTCAATTCCCACGCGGCAGCCCATCATAACCGGATGATTCTCCTTCATAACGCGGACGGCAGAATTTGGCACAGATATGGAGCCATTACCGGTAATTTAATGTCCTTTAAGTTTAAGTTATGTTATCAAATACCCTTGAAAACGTTCTCCTTGTCGACGATGATGTCGACCATCTCTCCATCTGTAGCCTCATTCTCCAAAGACGGAATTATACAGTGCGTATCTTATTGGGCTGTAAAAATACAGATGAACTGATCGGGGTGGTGCGGGAATTCCGCCCGGGAATCATCTTTATAGATCACGATATGCCCGGAGTCAGCGGCATAGACGCCACCAGAGAACTGAAATCGAACCCGCTGTCTAAATCCATCCCCGTCATCTATTTTTCCGGCCAGGACAATGTGGCGGAACTCGCGGCGGCAGCCGGTGCCGATGACTTCCTACGCAAACATTTTTACATGCCAAAGCTATTAGAGCTTACCGCCCGCTACACTGCCTGATACCTAACTCCCCCCGCCGCTCCTCGCCAATCTTACCCGCCAAAACCCAAAAATCCTTATATTCAGGCTTCTAAAGCACTCCTAACCATGCATCCACGTCTATTCCTGACACTGCTGTGTCTCACTGTCTGCCTGATAGCCTCCGCTCAACAAAAAGGCTATTATCGCACCCCCGCCATCCACAAAAACACCGTCGTCTTCACCGCCGAAGGTGACCTCTGGAAATATGATCTGTCGAACGGTGCCACCTCCCGGTTGACAACCCACCAGGGTCTTGAGCAGTACCCCCTCATCTCCCCCGATGGCAAGACGATCGTTTTCACGGGCCAGTACGAAGGCGCAACGGAGCTTTATTCCATGGGCATCGACGGCGGAGTGCCCAAACGGCTGACCTATGACTTTGACGGTTATTATATGCGCCCCACCTGCTTTACCGGCGATGGGAAGATCATCTATCGTACCCAGCGCTACGACGGGCTTCCTTCCTGTCAGTTGATAAGGCTGGACCCCGCCACGATGACCCGCGAACCATTGCCGCTGGCAACGGGGTCGGACGGTTGCTACGACGAGACCGGCATCCTGTACTTTACCCGCTGGCCCTTCCAGGGCAGCAGGACCAAGCGTTATAAAGGCGGCACCATAGAGCAGATCTGGAAATTCGACGGCCGGCACGAAGCAACCTGCCTGACCTGCGACTTTGACGGCACCAGCACCCGGCCGATGCTGTATAATAACCGCATCTATTTCGTATCCGACCGCGACGGCACCATGAACCTCTGGTCCATGGACAAGGACGGCAAGAACGTCAAACAAAATACTTTTTCAAAAGGCTGGGACATCCAATCACCCTCGATAGACGGCGCCACGATCGTCTACCAGAAAGGCGCCGATCTCTGGATATATGATGCCGCGGCCAATACGGAGAAGATACTGGACATCCGCCTGCAGTCGGACTTTGACCAGCGGAAACCCCGGTGGATCAAGAGCCCCGTCACCTCCATCACGGACAACGCTATTTCTCCCAACGGCAATTATGTGGCGCTGATCAGCCGCGGCCGCGTCTTCGTCTCCCCCGCCAAAAGTGATCGCTGGGTGGAAGTGAACCGCCGCAGCGGCATCCGGTATAAGGAAGTACATTTTATCAATGACAAGAGCCTTGCGTTTTTATCCGATGAAAGCGGTGAATACGAGATCTGGAGCATGAACGCTGACGGCAGCGAATCCGCAAAACAACTGACAAAAGGCACCACGACGATGATCCGCAGCTTTATCCCCTCCCCCGACGGCAGGCTTATCGCCTACGATGATAAGAACGACGTGTTGCGTGTTGTCGAGACGGCTACAGGCGCCGTTAAATACACCTACGCAGAGGCCTATTCCGGCGTTCACGACGCTGGCTGGTCCCCCGACAGCCGTTTTTTGCATTTTACCCGTGGCCTCGAGAACCAAAACGATCAGATCTGCCTGGTGGACGTCCGCACCATGAAGATGCAGCCTGTCACGACGACAAGGCTAAACAGCAGCAGCCCGGCCTGGTCGACAGACAGCAATTGGCTGTTCTTTGCCTCCGAACGCAACCTGCATACCCGCGTGAACTCACCCTGGGGCTCGCGTGAACCCGAACCCTATTATACGGAAACAAGTAACTTCTATGCGATGCCGCTGGACCCGGCCGCAAAATTCCCTTTTTTGACCACGGATAGCTGGCTGACGGATTCCCTGTTCAATCCGGCGATTGCCGGCCACAAAAAATCGGCTCCGATGGCAAAGACGTACGATTGGGAGAACCTGCAAACGATGCTTTACCAACTGCCGGTAAAGAGCGGGAATCTGGGCGGACTTCAGGCCGCGGATGGCTGGCTTTACTGGCTGGATTATGGTCCGACCGGCAACAGCGACGGCGGCCCACGCTTAATGGCGCTAAAAA